>JAICPV010000025.1 GCA_025929655.1 Pyrinomonadaceae bacterium | reverse complement strand
TTCACCTGCTTCTTTCCCTGGCTGTAGAAAGCGGCTAGCTGAGCAGCTTCGATCAGCGTTTTCTGCGGCACTTCTCTTCGATCCGGGTTCCTAATAACGACGTGGCTGCCCGGATAATCCGCTGAGTGCATCCAGGTGTCCCGTGAATTTGCGATCCGAAAGGTCAGGAAGTCGTTGTCGGTAGCTTTCTTACCGACCAGTATCTCGAATCCATCACTCGATCGAAAAGAGCGGACGCCGGCGCGAAGGCGCGAAACGCGGTATTCTTTTGCCTTCGCCTCAGGCTTCTTCGATCCTTCTACATATTCGTTGAGAAAATCAACGTCCCCCGATTCGATAGCGATTTCGATCTCCACCGCTTCATTCTCTGATTCCGTTAATTGCAGCCTAACGGTCTCGATCCGAGATGCGACCTCCGCGGCCGCGCTTCTCGCTTTCGCGTACTTGCGAAAATACTTTTGGGCCGCGTCAGCGGGCGAATCCCGTTCATCAGCTTCTATCGCGATCAAGGGCTCGTCGTCTTCGAAAAGATCCGGGACGATAATCGAACCAGCTTTCCGCTTTGCGTTCGCTTGATTCGCCAGCAGCAAGTCACCATATTTCTTCCATTTTTGAGGATCGCCATGCTGCACAACATCGGTTTCAAGATTCTTGATCAGCCGCCGTAGTTTTGTCTGCGCTTTTTGGTTTTTCCTGCGCGCTTCTTTTGCCAGGGTCTCGAAATTAACCTGCTCTTCCCGTTGTGAAAAATAAGTGTCCAGCGATTCTGAAATTGATCGGTGAGAATCGTTGAGCGGGGTTTCGTCGTGGTCATTCTGATGTGTTTGCGGGCCAGTTCGTTCCGGTGCCGAGTAAGGCACTCCAAGCGTTTGCTCACGCTCTGGCTTCTTTGCTGCGGCGACGATTTTTCGTCCGGGATCAAGCACGAACAGATTTGACGACTTGCCGGTGAGCTGAACGATGAGGTAATTCGCATCTTCCGATTCGAACCGAAACTCAACAATTCGTTCGTTGGCATGCTTCGATACCTCTGCCAGCCGCTTTCCGGTCAGCGAGTTTTCTGTATCGACGACGAACTTTGAGGGATGTTGACTTTGCTTCTTTAGTTCGCGCATACGGCGTTTGATCAAATAGATCCGGGGCTCTTTCGGCTCGATCGCAACCAAAAGCAACTTGAACTCCTCGCCTTCGAAGGCGATCGCGAACCGTTGTTCGCTCAATTGAAACATTTGACGAAACGACAGCCCGACCAGCTCGCGCTTAAGTTCGGGAAGGATCCTTTCTATCAGCTGCTCGTTCACAAACCGAGTTTATCGCCCAGATGAAAAAGCCCAAAGCTTTACAGCTTCGGGCTTGTTACATGGTGAGATCGAAAGTCTCAATACTCGCGTATCAAAAGGGTCCCGGACAGGATGTCATGCATCGCTCGGCGTTCCTCGTTGAAGAAAGCCGGTACGAAGCCGAGTCCGAGCAACATTAGGGACAGCAGGTAGGCAGCCGAATTCACGGCAGCTTGATGAAAGGTCGGCAGTTCGTTCGCCTCCGCGTCTATCATTTCGATCGAAAACAGCTTCATTCCGAACGTGCGGCCCATGTACACGATCGAGCCTGTAAAATAAGCGAATACAACGAACAGCCAGCCGCCAACGATCGCAAAAATCCCGGACGTCGATCCGAAAGAACCGGAAAGAAGCATCGGCGATAGCAGAATGCCGGCGGCGAAACTGCCGATGATAAGATCGAAAACGGAAGCACCGAAACGCATCGAAAAAGGAGCGAGATCGTCGATCTCCTCCGACAACTCTTGTTCATCCTTTGATTCTTCTTTCGGGGCCGTGTTCCAGATCCGCAGCCGATCGAAGCTGATCTTTGAGCGGACTTCCGTTGCTTCCTCGATCCCTTCGGTTTCTGCTTCCACGGTTAACGGCGTTTCCGGCTCGGGTATCGGCGGGAGTTTGTTTGTATCGAATTTTTTCTTTTGGACCGGCATCGGCGATACCAGTTTCGGTTTGGGCATCTCGATCGTGGGGATCACCGGTACGGCAGCGGCTTCAGTGTTCGGTTTCCGCTCCACGACATCGAACGGGAAGGACTTTTGCGGTACCGCAGGTTTTCTCCGCCTGGCTTGCGCGGCGGCGGCCATGCCCACCGCTGCACCGGAGCCGAACGCACGCTTCGAGGCTTCGATACGCTTGATCGCATTCGCGAGCTTTTCATTTTGGATCCCCGGAACCGCCGTTTGCGGTGCTGGTTTTGCAGGTATCGGCGGAATCGCCGGTACCGCCGCGATCTCCGATATTGCCAATACCTCCGGTTCCGATCTTGGATCCAAATTGCGTTTGCGGATGGAATTCTGGAGCTGGAGCCTCCAATCGGGAATCGTCGGGTTCGTCGGCTGAAAATCCACGAGTGTCGGGCTGGTTTGCTTTCTCAGTTTCGCCGTTACGACATTCGGTTTCGCTGGCTCGACGGACGGTGCAAGTGCGGGTGCCGCCAGTTTTATCGGTTCCTGCACCGTCGTTTTCACGAGTGTCGTCATCGACGAGAGTTCGCGTTCGGGTGCCGGCTGATTTAGAGCGACGGCCCGAACGTTATGGTTCACCTTGACCGGCTGCGGTGTCCAGGGCTTGACGGGTTCGAACTTCGGCAGTTCTGCTTTTGAAACTCGCGGTACCTCAGGCCGCCCGATCTTGGTTTCCAGTTCTTCGCGGACGGTGTCGTTCATCATCGCTCCGCAGGTAAGGCAAATAGACAAAGTCGGCGCGAGTTCGCGTTTGCAAACCGGACAGTTCATAGCTTCTCCAAGACCAAAATTCTATTGATTAGAATGGGGCGATTCGGGACAAATCGAGGAAAGAATATCAGACTTTACTTTAAGTCGTCAACATTAAAGCGCAGATAAACATACACTTGTTACATAAATTCTCGGTCTCGCGCTAAATGCTTTCGACACAATAATTAAAATCCTGGTTCCTTTGCTTACAAAGGTTGTCGTCCGGCAAAACCCGAATCTGTTTCGTGCCACCACTCGATTCGCTCCGGCTCGCCAAGCTGCCAACACAACAAAACAAGATGACCGCCGCGCATTGTGGGAAAATCGATCAGTCCTCGGGTGTGGTCCTTCAACTGAACACCCGCCTCGTGGATCTCGGTCGTCAGTTTGCCGATTTCGTAAAGCGATTGCACGTAGATGGTGCCCCCTACCATTCCGCCGCCGAGATTCGAAGCTGCGGCTGCGGCCGATGCATGTTCGCGAAGCTCGCCGACACGTGCGTATAGTTTCCTGATCTTTTTAAGTTTCGGAACGATCTCGGGCAATAACTCGTTGGCTTCGTCCAGTGTGAAGATCCTCATCGGTAATTAAAAGTTTGCTATTTTGACATTTTCCCGGTCAAGCTTCCACGGACCGTAATGCTAGAATTCGTTTCATCGGATGAAAAGAAATATCAGGCGAGAGGACAAGTTACAGGATCGGCCACACGAACGCCTGAATGTGATCTATGGAGTAATGCCGGTGCTCGAAGTGCTGCGGTCCAATCCCGGGCGCGTCGAGCGTCTCGTTATAGCCAACGGTGCGGCAAAGCATCGACTACGCGAAATTTTCGATATTGCCCATAATGCGAACATACGAATCGACACCGTCGATCAGGGTCAATTGAAACGTATCGCCGGCCCGGATTCTAATCACCAAGGCGTTTTGGCGATCTCAGCGGCGGCAAATTATTTCGATGCGGACACTATTCTAGAGGCCGTAAATGCGGACACTCTGCTGCTTCTCCTCGACGGGGTTGAAGATCCACGCAACCTTGGTGCTATTTTGCGGACGGCTGAATGTGCCGGGGTCGATGGTGTGTTTATTCCGGAACGCCGGGCCGTCGGACTGACCGAAACCGTGTCAAAATCTGCGGCGGGCGCGACGGAACATATTAAGATCGCAAAGGTACCTAATCTCAATAACCTCATCATTGATCTTAAACGACAAAACGTCTGGGTCGTGGGGACATCGGCGGACGCGAAGATAGGCCATACGGATTGGGATTGGGCGCGCCCGACTGCACTTGTGCTCGGCGGAGAAGGAAAAGGCCTGCATCGGCTGGTTGCGGAAAACTGCGACATATTGGTAAAAATCCCGATGTATGGAAAAATAGATTCATTGAACGTATCGGTCGCTGCCGGCGTAGTACTTTTCGAGGCACGACGCCAGCGTGAGGAAAAGCTAAAAGCTGAGGACTAAATATGTTTTGTCCCAAATGCGGAATCGAAAATCCTGACACCGGCAAATTCTGCCGCGGCTGCGGCACTGATCTCGGCAATGTTTCGGACGCCTTGACCGGAAAACTCGTGATCGAAAAAGGTTGCGGAACCACCCGTCGCGGCAGACCGTTGACGCTCGAAAGCGTGGCGACGAAATTTTTCATGGGAGTCGCGTTCGTGGTGATCGCGATCGTATTGGCGGTCTCTGGACGCGGCGGCGGCTGGTGGTTCTGGATGCTGATCCCGGGTTTTATGTTTGTTGGAAGCGGGATCGCTCAATACATTCAACTTAGACGTGCCGAGCAGGGAAGAATGGGTTTTTCTCCGGAGACTGCGAGGGCTTTTTCGCCTGCATCGTACAACCCTTCGCTGCAGCCGCAGCCGACAAATTTCGCCGCTGCTCCTGAGTCACGCTACAAAACCGGCGACCTCGTCCCGCCTAGCGTGACCGACAGCACGACCAGGCATTTGGATAACCACCTCGAAATGAACAAAGAAGGCGAAACCATGGCGCTGCCGAAACGCTGATCTGCCGGAAACCGCGATCCGATACCCTTTCATAGCGTAAGCTGCGTTTTTAAAATAATGTACTGTCCAAGATGCGGCCAGGAAAGGACCTCTCAAGTGACGAGCTTCTGTTCGCGATGCGGGTTCTTGCTGACCAGCGTTTCGGAATTGCTGCTTTCAGGCGGTACGGCCACGAAGGAAGAAGGGGAGTCGCCGCGATCGCGCGGGATCCGGATCGGCATTTTCCTGCTGCTTCTCTTGATCGTGGTCGCGCCGATCCTTGGGATTATCTCGGTATTCCTTTTAAGGATGCCGCCGTGGCCGATGGGGATCGCGATCTTTCTAATGGGCGGAGGCGGAATTCTAAGGATAGCGTACGCTCTGATGTTCGAATCCAACGTGAGGAAACCGCCGCGAGATGAGCAAGAAAAAAATGTTGGCGCCGCCGTCCGTATGTTTGGGGAACCTCCGCCCGTTGGATCGCTGCCGCCCCAACGCGACGAGCCGGTTTCCGCGTATTCTCCGCCCGACGCAGGTGGGTGGCTCGAAACTAGCGATCTGAAGCCGGCCAGCGTGACCGACCACACGACAAAGCTTCTCGAAAAAGATCAATAAATTACCGCCGCGCGACTGCTCGTTCGTTTCCGACGTTACCCGCCGCATCGAAGACGCGAAGCGTCACGGTGTATTCGCCGGCTGCTGGAAGCGCGACATCGAACGTGAATTTTTCGTTCGGGCTGTCGGCGATCCCGTCATCGGCGTATACGGCCATCCATTCGCCGCCGTTGACGCTGTATTCGGCACGCGTTATGTAGCCGAATCGGTCGGTCGCCGCAAAGGCTACCCGAGCCTTGCCTCCGGAAACCACCGGCTGGCCGGCGGCAGTGACGACCGGCTGCGAGTTATCGATATCAAACGGCTCGCTGAGCATTTCGCCCGAAAGAAACTGTCCGGCAGGATTTCCTCTCGCGTCCCTCGCGACGATCCGTACAATATACCTTCCATCAGCCAGCGAAAGCCCGTCCAGCGAGTAAAAATTATCGGCCAGGTCGGCCTTCAAAAGTTTAAATTCCGCGTCGCCGGTTTCGCGATAAAAAACGTCATACACCAACTTGTCTCCATTCCGGTCCTCGGCGTTCCATTGAAACGCACGAGCACCGCGAAGGTATACCTTCCGCGGTGGAACCGCCTGGACCGGGATTCCGAATGTCTGCGGGTCCATACCGGAGACCTCGATGTTCGGGTCGATCTGAACCGGCGGGTTGGCGACCAGGCCGACATTCGGCGGTAAAATCGTGATCGAAAGGACCTCGGGCGCGATGTTATCGCTGAGGAACGCGACGCTGACCTCGTTGAGGACCGCATCGGGTTTCAAAACGGCCCGCCATTGGAAATAACGGGAACGCGGACTCGCGGCCGATCCTCGTTGCGATGCTGCTTTTACAACGCTCCACATGCTCCACGTCTCGCTCGGCGATTCCGTATTTCCGCTTCGCGTTTCGATCCGAACGTCGCCGGTCGAACGCCACCAAACGTTCCCCCACGCGGCCGTTGCTTTCGCGTCAAGTACAGACGACTCATAAACGCCTTCTGCAGTTCGTTCGCCCCCGAATCGGTATAATCGGCCTGCGTTGCTCGAGGTGGCATAGAGATGTTGGCCGTAGTTAAAGATCGTCGAGATCTGATCAGCGTCCGACTGCAAAACGAGCCGCTCCCTTGCGTCGTTCGAAATACTGTAAATTCGACCTTTGTCCGACGTGCCGAGCAATACGCCGTTGTTTGTTTTATGAGCGTAAAGCGAAAAACCGATCACAGTCGGCGAGGAGTAAATAATGTCGCTAACTCCTTCCGGAGAGATGCGGTAAACTGCCGTTTTCGCGTTCGCCAGGTCGTAACGGCTCTTCGCCATGGGTTCCGGCGTTACCAAAGCCGACGCCGCACTCACTGCTTTGCCGTCGGCTGATGAAGAGGCGGATGTCTCAGGCGGTTTGGTCGCAGAAGCTGATTCCCCTAACGCAAGAGCATAGACCGTGCCGTTCGGGCTGACCGCTAGCTCGTGGATCTCACGCAGCGGGGAATCGAGAAGGGCGAACGGCTTGCCGTCCGCACCGAATTTCAGAACAAGCCCGCCCGAATCCGTACCCGCAAAAAGATTCCCGCCCTGATCTGTCGCAAGCGAGATAATGTGCATCTCGCTCGAATCAAACATCAGCGAGCTTTCCGGCGAAGCGTTGGCGGTACGCACACGATAAAGCTTTCCGCTGTCGCCGGTCGCGACGGCAAGAGAGCCATCACCCATCAACGCCAGCGACCATATGTATTTTTCCTTCGGCTCGAAATAAACAGTTGTCTTACCGGCTGCATCGATCTGATAAACTTTGCCGTCAGGCGAGGTCGCGGCGAAGATGCCGCCGCCTCGTTTCACCACGAGCGCGGAAACATTCAGTTCATTCAGATCTGCAAAAAGAGAGCCGCTGCCGGTCGCCGAAACTTTATAAATACGGCCTTCGCCTCCGGTCCCCAAATAAATATCGCCACCGGAATCGAACGCGGACGACCAAACATACTGCTGATCGGTCTTATAGAGCTCACTCAACTTCGGGGCCAGCGTGATCGCGCCGTTGGCGTCGACGGAAACGCTTCGGGCATCGCCTTTTAGGATTTCCGTACGCGTATTGACGGTCCATATCTGGGGTTCGCTGGCGGAGGCCGAGACTGAGGCTAAGATGAGGGAAATAAAAACAAATGAAATAGCTGATCTGTTCATGAATTATGAGTAAGAAGGGTTGTATTTCGTTATTTTCGCGGTCTCCACCGGTATTTATAGTAAATCACGAAACCGTACGAAATAATACGAAGCGGAAATGCTAACGGTTTGAATTGATAGATTTTGGCTGCCTGGAAGAAGTCGAAACAACCTCGGAAGCAGGTTTGGCCTTAAGGAATTTGATCGCTTCTCGTAACTCTTCAGCGTCGCCGGTGATCAGTCGGGCGCTGCGTTCGCGGGTCATGTACGCCCAGAACCAATCGGTCAGCACGAGGAAGCGGTTCCGAAATCCGATCAGGAAGAATACATGTAGGACTAGCCAGAAAACCCAGGCGACAAAACCTTTGAGCTTTAAACCGAAAACGTCGGCGATCGCCTTCTTTCGCCCGATCGTCGCCATTGATCCTTTGTTGACGTATTCGAATTCGTTTCTCGGCTTACCTTTAAGTTCGGCCAAAATGTTCTTCGCCGTCGTTGTTCCCATCTGCATCGCGGCGGGACTGACGCCGGGAACAGGCTCACCGTTAGCCTGTTTGATCGATGCCATGTCGCCTATGACGAAAATGTTCGGGTGGCCCGGAAGCGAAAGATCAGGCTCGACGAAAACACGGCCAGCCTTATCGGTTTCAACGCCGAGCTGTTTTCCGAGCGACGACGCTGCTACTCCGGTGGCCCAAAGGACAACGTCGCAATGGATCCATTCGCCGCCGACTTTAACACGGCCCGGGGCGATATCATCAACATAGCTGTTGAGTCGGACCTCGACCCCGAGTGATTCAAGTTGGGACTTGGCACTTTCCGAGAGATCGGGGGTAAAGGTGCCGAGCACCCGATCTGAACCTTCAAAAAGAATGACTCGAGCCTTTCGTGTATCGATTGCCTTAAAATCGTTCGCCAGAGCCTGCGTGGCGATGTCGGCGATCGCACCGGCCAGCTCGACCCCGGTCGGGCCACCGCCAACCACAATGAAATTCAGCGGATCGTACGCGCCTTTCAGATAAGCATCGCGTTCCGCCATTTCGAACGCCAGCAGGACCCGGCTGCGGATCTCGACAGCGTCTTCGATCGTCTTTAAGCCAGGCGCGGACACTTCCCAGTCGTCATGTCCGAAATATGCGTGACGAGCGCCGGCGGCGACGATCAGGTAATCGAATCCGACTTCTGAACCGTCTTCGAGAAGCGCGGAATTATTCATAAGATCGAAACCGACAACTTCGCCGAGGATCACTTCAATATTTTTCGCGGAATGAAGTATCCGCCGGATCGGCTGCGCTATCTCGCCTGGCGAAAGTACCGCGGTCGCAACCTGATAAAGCAAAGGCTGGAAAACATGATGGTTCTTGCGGTCGACCAGTGTAACATCGACCGGCTTGTTCGCTAACGCCTGTGCCGCCCAAAGGCCGCCAAACCCGCCCCCGACGATCACAACTTTTTTTCGGTCAGTCATAAAGGCCGCCTAAAGCAATATAGCGAAAATCTGAACGATGTAGACGATCATGTTCCAATAAATCGAGCATAGACCGATCTTGCTTCAGAAATATCATCCGTGCCTTTTACGATCGCGCGGCCGTCCGGAAAAACCGTGATCTCTTTGCCATCGGTCGAGAATCGCACCAGATACTCGTTCATTTTTACATCGCCTAATGCCGAAAGTTTATTCGAAAGTTCGTTGAGATCGAGTCGAACAGCGCGAGGCGGCGCGACCTGGACGGCGTTTCTCCCGCAAAGCACGGCGGCGAACTCCGTCGCTTCGGCGTCCAGGAATTCGAACTTTCGCCCCCCGCACGCCGGGCACTCCGGTTGCGGCCCTGCGAGCCGGATCTTTCGCCAATCGTTCGCCCAGATGTCGATCTGCATTAGCGAGCCGTGAAGCTCATGGCGCTTTCCAACCAATAATTTGATCGCTTCGGTCACTTGCACCGCCGTGACGCTCGCAATGATCGGCATAATCACGCCCGCCGTATCGCAGGTCGGGGAGCTTCCCGCGTCTGGCATTTCTTCAAAAATGCAACGAAGGCAAGGCGTCTCGCCGGGAATGACGGTCATCGTGGTTCCATAGCTTGATACCGCGGCACCATAGATCCAGGTCATGCCGCTTTTCACGCACGCATCGTTCAACAGATAACGAACCTGGAAATTATCCGTGCCGTCGAGCACGAGGTCACAGCCATCGATAAGCGACTCCACGTTTGAATTATTAACGTCCGTAACGATCGACTCGACTCCGATCCCCGAATTGATCTCGGCAATACGTGCTTTTGCCGCTATTGCTTTTGGCAATCTTTCTGCGGCATCGGATTCCTTGAAAAGTGTCTGCCTTTGAAGATTCGTGAATTCGACAAAATCGCGGTCGACGATGCGTAGTTTTCCCACACCCGCCCGCGAGAGCATCTCGCAATGTGAAGCCCCGAGAGCCCCGCACCCGACGATCAGCACCCGCGATGCAAGCAGCTTTTCCTGCCCTGCTTTGCCGATGTCGGCGAAAAGGATCTGCCTGCTATAGCGCTCGTTCATCGAAGTTTTGTAAGTACCGCCGCTTTCATCACGTTGATCTGCGGCTTTTCTCCTGTCCAGATCTCGAACTGCCGCGCGCCTTGTGCGATCAGCATATCGACTCCGCCGATGGCCGGAACACCCGCTCGCCGTGCCTCGCGAATTAGCGGAGTTTCGATGGGATTGTAAACCAGATCGTAAACAAGCTTCAGTCCGTTCAACTGCGCCGAGGTAGCGATTGCAGCCTGTTCCTCGCGGCTGCCCTTTGTGCCGATCGGGGTGGCGTTTACCAAAATATCGATCGTGCCCGGGCGAAAACTGTTATTCATCGCACCGGCCTTCACGCCAAGGGAATCTGCAAGGTCGTTGGCCTTTTTGTAATTGCGCGCAAAGATCGAAACCGACGCACCTTCCTGTTTCAGTGCGTAAGCGCAAGCGCGCGCGGCTCCACCCGCGCCGGCGATCGCGACCCTCGCCCCTTTCACGCTGCCGAGCACCTTCTTTAGCGGAGCGACGAAACCCGGTGCGTCTGTGTTGTAACCGACGAGTTTCCCATCCTCATTTTTTATCGTGTTGACAGCTCCGATCTTTGCGGCGGCGTCCTCGACGCGGTCCAGAAGCTTTATCACTGAACGCTTATGCGGATTGGTGATCGAAAAACCGCGAAAATTAAGATCGACCTCGCGAGTTTCCGGTTTGACCATGCGGATGATGAATTCGTCGATACTGTCGGTTTGCAACGGCACAAAAACGCGGTTCATTCCCGCGGCTTTGAAAGCGGCGTTGTGCATCCATGGCGAAACCGAATAGCTCGTTACTGCGGCCACGATGCCGAAAACCTCGGTCTCCCGGTCCAATTCTTTCGAGCGGAAGACATTTACCATATCATCTGCCGATATCTGGCCCGATGCGGTTTCCGAACCTGATTCAAGTGACGCGAAAGACAAAAATGCGCCATGCGAAGTGCCCAGGATCCGCGTCCATTTCCCGGCTTCGCCCATCGCGATCGGAATTATCGCTTTGTTCGCCGCTTCTGCGTCGCCGATCAGCTTCCAAACCGGAATTGCATCAACTGCAGAATCGGTCGGGATCGCTATCTTCAAAATGTCCGCACCCGTATCGGCGATCAGAGCATAGATCTGTCTGATATTCGCGGCCGTGTTTGATGAAGCGTGGTACGAACAAATGAGTTTCTCGAATTTGCGCGCTTCAGCGTCTTCGACCAGGTCGGGTTCGATGTCCGCCCACTTGTCATTCGGTACCGATCGCCAAAACTCCTTCCTTTCCTCAACTTCCAACAGGCCCTTGCCGCCTTGCTCCTCGGGTCGAAATGTGATGATGAAATTCTTACCGGTCGCGGAAATTCTTTTGGCTACTTCCAGGCGCTCCTGTGGATCCAAACAATCGAATCGCACCTCGATCACATCCGCCGATTCTTCCGCGCGGACGATCTTTTCGAAAAGCTCTTCCGAGCTCTTCGCGCAGATCGAAATGCATAATTTGCCTTTGTTCATTTGGAGGCCGACAGTGTCGTAGAGCGTGAAGGCAAGTTTACAACGAAAGACAGCGACGCGATAAGGCTTGCGACCACACCGACCGCGCAGGCGACGACGACCGCGGTTTGGCCACTTTGTTTCACGGCGATGGCGGTCAGCGCCCACGCGATCGCCAGCGGGTAAAGGTAATCGCGCAATTTCGTGCGGACCAGGATCCCCAGGGCCGTCGCGATCGCGATCATGACCACTGCAGGAACGTCCCAACCGGTTTCGTCAGGGCCCGTGCCCGTGTATACCAGGGTGATCGGGACGCTGACGATCAAGGCGGCGGTGACCCAGCCGAAATAGACACCGAACGGCGCGCGAGCCAGCCAGTATTCGGCGGCGCCC
>JAICPV010000037.1 GCA_025929655.1 Pyrinomonadaceae bacterium | reverse complement strand
TTTCCACTTTTTAACTTTGGAGATGGAACTGGAATTCGACAAGGAAATGGACGCGTTGCTGCGACGGGCGGCGGGCCGTGGTGTGCTCGTTGGAGACGATGCAAGATCGCATCTCGACGCCGACGCGATCGCCGCGTTCGCCGAAAACGCGCTTCCAGTTAAGAGTCGAACGATTTATGCCCAACATTTGGCGGCGTGCGATCCGTGCCGGACGTCTCTGGCAAATTTGATCTCGATGAACGCCGTGGCTGAACCGGCTTTGGCGGCCGCAGCCGCGCCGATCCCCGCGGTTTCGGTGCCTTGGTATAGAAAGCTTTTCCTGGCGCCGAATCTCGCGTACGTGATGGGTGGTCTCGTACTTGTTTTCGGCGGGTTGTTCGGATTTATCGTTCTGCAGAATTCGTACAATTCCGATTCGGCGACGATCTCGCAGGTCGCGCAGGCACCGGAAACCCAGAACACTTCTTCAAGAGCAGAAGCCGCAAATACTGCTCCGTCCGCAATGGTTCCAAATTCGAATGCAGCGTCTAATGCGGCAGGTGAAACACCAGGAACCTTCGTTGTCGCAGATAGCGGCGAGCAAGAGCCGGACGCATTCGATGCTGATGCCCAGCCGCCGCCTCCACCGCCATCGGCCTCCGGAGATGCCGCTTCGTCCGCAGCAACGAAGGATCTGAGTATCGACGGCGTCGATAAAGCAAAACCTGCTCAACTACAGAGCGCGCCCACGAATGCGCCGAAGCGCGAAGACGACTCACAGGAAAAAAAGGAGATAACACTTGCCGCGGCCGAGCAGGAAGCGCGGAAGCAGGATCAAAACGCCGGTAACATTTACAACCAACAGCAGCAGAACAACCAAATGATGCCGAACGCCGGCAAGCCGACGGGCCCCAGCCGAAACGCGATCCAGCGTGACAATCGAGCGTACGACAAACGTCAGGTTGAGGATCTTCCATTACAAAACAGGAGCGTGGCAAAATCGGCCGCGATGAAGAACGGCGAACGGACGGCATCGGCCAGAAGTGTCGGCGGGAAGACTTTCGAGCTGAAACAGGGTGCTTGGTACGACACGGCGTACGCCGGTCAAAAAACGAAAAACATCGGTAGAGCGTCCGACGATTATCGAAAGCTGGACGCTGGTCTTCGAAGTATAACCGACAGTATCGGCGGCACGGTCGTGGTCGTTTGGAAGGGTAAAGCTTACCGGATCCAATAAAAAAGGAGTTGCGATGCAACTCCCAATTCCTGATTCTTCCTATTTTAATTAATACCGAACGTAGCTATACCGCCGAAGATCTGCAACAGCGTTGGCCAGCTGCCGCTGATCGTCGATCATCTGCGCCCGCTCCTTCGGGGTGATATACCCGTCGGCATAATATTTTTCCTTATGCTCGGCCATGTCCCGTCGCTCGCGGGCGACACGCTGCTCGGCGTAATAACGGTCACGCCGTGCCCTTAGGTATGGGTCGTAGAAATACGGGTCGTAGAACGGATCGTACCAATATGGCCGCGTAATATAGACCGGCCGATAGATCACCCGCGTCACCCTTTTCTGTGCCGATGCGTCGGTCGCCGAAAACGCGAAAACCCCTCCAAGCATCAAAAATGAGAATGCGAGAATTGCAAATCGTTTTGTTAACTTCATAAAACCTCCTTGAGCACCGGCCCAGAGGAGACAGTAATGGGACGGCGACGATTTTCTCGTGTTTCTAAGATGAAAGATCATTTGACGACGTTGTCGAAAATCGAGGGTTTCAGGTATCTGATAGAGTATATTTGTATGCGAAAGACCAGCCTTTTCCTCAGCTTTTTTCTTACGCTTCCGGCCGTGATTTTCGGTCAGCCGGTATGGCAGGCGAACCTCGATTCGAAATTAAATTTTTACCAGCAGACCGACTTTGGGTTGATACTCGCGGGTACCGAAAAAAGCCTCTATGCAGTCGACTCGCAGACCGGCTCCGTAATTTGGAAACGAAGAACGGGGAAAGTGAACGAAACGGGCGTGACGCCTGTTCCGAACACGGATCTGGTGCTTTTGACCCGCGATCTCGGCAGCAAATCGCGGCTCGAAGCCGTCGATGCTTTTTCCGGCGAGCGGCTATGGGAAAGCGACAAAGTAAAGGGCAATGTGATGCAGCTTGCCCTCGATCCGGAACTCGATCTGCTTGCGGTCGTGATGGTCAAAGACCCGCGTGGCAACTTCGGGAGCGATTTCAAGCGCAAACCCATCGTTTACATGCTGCGGCTGTCCGACGGCGACGAGATCTGGAAACGCGAGATGGATTCGTCGATCGAGATGATGCCCGCACGTTTTCGCGGCGGCGACGTCGATTTCACGTTGGACAACTACCGCGCTCCTCTCATCCTGGACGGCCGGCTGTTTCTTTTTTATGAAGGAGCGACAAGCTTTGACGCGAGGACAGGTCAAGAGAAAGAACGCGAAAAATTCAAGATAAATGAGGACGGCCTGGCATTGACGGAGGCCGATCCCGTTTTCGACGACACGCATGTTTATATTTCCGGACGCGGGCGGATCCGAGCGGTAAACCGGCGAACCGGAGAGGTGGATTGGAAGGCGGACGACCTCGGCAACTGTGCCGAAATGTTTCTGGTCGGTACGACGCTATATGCGAGGACGGGAGGGCAGTTCACCCGCTTGAAAGACGGCGAGGCCGTATCGAAAGGGCCTTACGGGATCTCTGCCATCGACGTGAAGAACGGCCGGGTGAACTGGCGGTACAAAGGCGCGGATAAAGGCCTTACTAACCTCGCATTTCTCGATCAAAACACCATCGCTATTGCGGACCGCGACGATGTGATCCTACTCGACGCCAGGTCGGGCAAACGCATATCCAAATTCGAACACGAAGTCGAGCGAGCGCAATTTGTGGTCGTGAACGAACGCGGGCAGATCGTCGTCGGGGGACGCGATGAGATCGCTGCCTTTGCAGATGCGGAAGGCGGAATTCGGAACGCGGAATCGACCTGGCCAGGCTCGCCGAGTTCGTTAAGTTATTCGACGATCGAAAATAACCTCGTTCCGCATTCTGCATTCCGCACTCCGCATTTGGTTTGGCGTGTAAAACACAAAGCACCGGGGCGAGGAATTTTGCGCGTTGTGGCAGGTATTGCCTTGAGGGCCGCGGCGATCTATTTTCGATACGGTGGAGCCGCGACCTCCGCGTTCAACTTCGCACGCGGCGGTTTGAATCTTTATAGAACAGTCAATTCGTTCAGGTTTTCCGGATTGAGCACGCGTTTCGGATCGCTCGATCTGACAACGATCGCATCCAACGCTGCGAGGAATTACGTCACTCGCCGGATCTACTCGTATGGTTCGCTGGCGCGAGCACCGAGTGTTTTGAATCGGATAAACAATTTCCAGATCCAGCGTCCATCGGCTTATATTCTCGGAAGGATAAAGCCCTCCCGCGAGGATGTTCAGGAAAGCATTTTCGAACGCATCGATCCAGCTCGGATCGCCGAAAAACTCTCTTCACTTTTGATGAAGCGCCGCCGCCTGGCAGAACTTCGCGGCGAGCATATGTATTTCTACACAGAGCTGGAAAAGCCGTTCGACGGCAAAGGTTTGGTCGGCGTGGATATAAATACCGGCCAGCATACGCGATTCATTTTAAACTCCGATCCTGACCCGGGTTTTCTCGTGGACGAAAACGAGCGGCTGCTGTACTCATCCGACGGCAGCCGCCTCCAGGCGTTCGATATCCTAAATCGATAGATATCAATTCGAAGCGAGGACCGAGTTGAGGTCCTTAGCGAATCTGGCGGGATACTCCCAATGCGGCGCATGCCCCGAGTCGGGATAGACGATCAACTTCGAACCTGCGATACGGCTCGTCAAGACGTTCTGGTCCTCGCGTAGAAAGAGAACCTCGTTCGCTCCCCAAAAGATCGTGACCGGCATTTTTAGGCGGCCGAGGTCCGGCGTGAAATCACGCGCTAAGGCTCCGGCAAGTGCCGAGCGCCAAACTCGTGCCGGCGGCTTCAGAGTTTCCGCGGTAAGCTCATCAACAAACTCTTTCGCGACCGTGGGAGACGAGGTGTCGATGACGAAATTCCGGGCGAAATCGACCGACACCGGATCCTTCAACTCATAGATAATCTTTTGCATCTCTCGGGCAGTTTCTGTGTTCGCGGTCGCTGCCGTCCCGATCAGGACCAGCCGTTCAACCCGCTGGGGATGGTCTAGGGCGGCCTGCATCGCGACAAAGCTTCCCATCGAATGCCCGACGATCACAGCCTTCGAAATGCCCTTTGCATCCATGAACGCGGCAACATCAGACGCGAAATCCTTCATTTCATAACCGGACTCCGGCCGGTCGGAATCGCCGTGCCCGCGCTGGTCGAGCGAAAAGACCCGGAAGCTCTTGTCGAGCAACGGCAGAACGCGGCTGAAAGACACAGACGAATCTGTAATGCCGTGCAGAAAGATAACGGGCCGGCCATTGGCCGGTCCCGTTTCGACGTAGCTCATTGTCAGGCCCGTTTTGAGTTTCACCTTGGAACGCTTTCGTTCCGGGTTCTCGCCCACCTTTAATTCGCGAGCTACGAATAGCGCCTGGGCCGTCAGTTTCGTGTCCGAAGCTGCCCACGCACGCTCGAATTCGCGTTGAACAAGATCTGCCGATGACGTCTTGCCTTGTTTTCGGAGCGCTTCGGCCAAACCGAATAAAGCACGGCCGTTTCGCGGCACCCGCGCGATCTCTTCGCGATACACCTTTTCAGCTTCGGCGTATTGCCCGTCCATCATCAACGCCCGTCCCAGCCATTCACGTACCGGAACGTCCCAATCCGGCGGCTCGGCATAGTTCACCTTCGCTTCGGAAATAGCTGCGGCCCGCAGGGAAGCGATCGCGCCTTTCCGATCGCCTTTCGCTAGAGCGATCTCACCCGCCAATTGCTCGTCCGCGACCTTCAATGCCACGCTGACGGGCGTGGTGAACAACATCGCGGTCCCCGGTATTTTCGCCGCCGTGGCACGCAAAGCCGCGAGCTCCTTATCCGCATCCGCGACCTTTTTGGTATTTGCAAAAGCCATCCCGCGTGCAAAATGCCAATGCGCCGTAGTAGTCAGCATATGCTCTTCCGGTTTCGGATATGCGAGGGCTTCGCTCCATTTGTGGAATCGCACGTTCGCGATGATCGGGTAAGGCATGAACATCTCCAGCATCGGCATCGCCTTGACGTTCGGCCCGACGTTCGTGGCAAGGTCGTTCGCCGCTTTGATCGAGCCGCCGTAATTGCCGTTTTGGGCATGCGACGAGGCGAGCATGTGGATGTTGTGGTTGTAATACATCATCATGTACAGCCCGCGTGAACCGCTCTTTAGCTGGTAATTGCGGTCCGCCTCGATCGCCAGGTCGTTCGATTTCACAGCCTCGTCCCAATCGCCCGTCCGCAGGTAAATATGCGAAGGCATGTGGACCAGATGGCCGGCATTCGGTGCCAGGCCGCCCAGTCGCATCGCAGCGGCGAGCCCTCGATCTGGACTAGGAGACGCCTCGACAGCGTGAATGTAATAGTGATTGGCGCCGGTGTGATTCGGATTTCGTTTCAGAACGCCTTCGAGGACGGCGATTATTTCCATCGTGCCTTCGGCAGGTTTTCCGTCCAGCGACCATAGCTGCCACGGGCGCAGGTTCATCATGCTTTCGGCGTAAAGCGTGGCTGCATCGAGGTCGTCCGGATATTTCGCGACCAAAGCTCGCATCGCCTCGCGATAAGCGGCACCTAAAGCCTTCTGGTCGGCCTTCGGATCTTTTGCATAGCGTCTGGTAAGCGCGTCGATGTAGTCGCGGTCGGCCTGCGCTGTTTTTGGAGCTAACGCGACTGCTTTTTGCAGATTTGCATACGCGTCGGCCAATGCAGCCTCGTCAGCCGTAACGTTATAGTTGGATCCCAACGCAAGCGAAATGCCCCAAAATGCCATCGCCATTTCGGGATCGAGCTCGGCCGCGTGTTTGAACGAATTTATCGCCTCGGCGTGATTGAACGCGTACATGTACGCAAGGCCTTGATTGAAATATTTCTGCGCCTCAGCGTTCTTGGTTGTAACCGGGTGGTCGATCTTGCCCAGGCCGTCATCGAGCCAGATCGGCGGCTTTTCGGCAGTCGGCTTCGTGCCGTGCCCGTGCTGCGCATAAACGAATGGCGCGAGGGACAGGATCAATAACAGTGCTTTCATTTCATGAACCTCCTTAATTTTGGGCGGGTTTTGCCCCGATTTATATCACAATTTCGGCGATTTGCGGCGCAAAAATTACGATATACGTTAGGTGGAATCCGTCCCTGTTAAAGACGCGAGTGCGGCGCGGAATAGGACACTAATTTGCACAACGGGACGTTTTCGCCGTAAATTGAACTTCAGATTCAGAAAAAAGATATGAGAAGAACGATCTTTCTATTTGGAGTGTTTTTCATTCTTGCTTCAGAACACTCGTTTGCCCAGCCGGCTGCGAAACCCGATCCGGAGATCCAAAAAATGATCCGGGAAGTTTCGGCGAAGAATATCGAGGCGACTATACGAAAGCTGGTCTCGTTCGGAACGCGAAACACATTAAGCGAGCAGGACAACCCGAACCGCGGGATCGGTGCGGCTCGTGACTGGCTTTTTGCAGAACTGCAGCGCATCAACGCCGAATGCGGAAACTGCATGACTGTAGAAAAGCAGAGTTTCGTGCAGCCAAAGGCGAATCGTATCCCGGAGCCGACGACGCTGACAAACGTGATCGCCACACTGCGCGGCACACTCAATCCGGAGCGTTATTATGTCGTTTCGGGACACTACGATTCGATGTGCACTTCACCGACGGACGCAACGTGCGATGCTCCCGGTGCGAACGACGACGCTTCCGGAACGGCGGCCGTGATCGAACTGGCACGCGTGATGTCTAAACGCAAATTCGACGCGACGATCGTATTTATGGCGGTCCCGGGCGAGGAACAGGGGCTGCTTGGCGCGACTTACTACGCACAGCAGGCCGTCGAGAAAAAGATCGACATCGAGGGAATGTTCACCAACGACATCGTGGGCGGCGTCACCACGATGAAGAATTCGCCGAACCGCAACCGCGTTCGGGTCTTTTCGGAAGGTGTTCCTTCAAATGAAACGCCACAGCAGGCGAACACTCGCCGAAGCGTCGGCGGCGAGAACGATTCGCAGTCACGGCAGCTCGGCCGCTATGTAAAGGAGCAAGCCGATCGTTACCTGAAGAATTTCAAGGTTTGGCACATTTATCGCCGTGACCGTTACGGCCGCGGCGGCGACCACATTCCTTTCCTGGAACGCGGGTTTTCGGCGGTCCGGGTGACGGAATCGGATGAGGACTACACGCACCAGCATCAAAATGTCCGCACCGAAAACGGGATCTTTTACGGGGATACGCCAGAATTCGTAGATTTCGAATATGTCGCTAACGTTGCTCGGGTGAATTTAATAGCCCTCGCTTCCCTTGCAAACGCGCCGGCCCGGCCGAAGAATGTTACGATCGTGAACCGCTTGAACAACAACACCGAACTCAAATGGGCCGTGAATACCGACCCGGACATTGCCGGATACGAGATTGTTTACCGCGACACAACCGCCGCAGAATGGACAAACACCATTCCCGTGCCGGCCGAAAGCCGGGCGAATGCACTCCTGGCCACGACGACGATTGTCCCCGTGCAAACCGAATTGAGCTTTGTTGTTAAAGCGATGTCGAAGGACAACTATTTCTTCGGTGTCCGGGCGGTCGACAAAGCCGGAAACCGGAGCCCGGTTTCATACCCGCGACCGGTGCGGTGACAGCGCCGATCGGGCACCCGCGAGTTGCTTTGAATATAGCTGATAGCTGTTAGCTGACAGCTGTCGGCTATTTTTTTTCAAAAAGTTTTGTGGGGATGTCCATTTCAAAAACTCTGGTTCGTTTATAGATCGAAGGTAAGAACAATATGAAAAGTATACTTTTTGTTCTGTTTGTGATGGCCGCGTTTGTATGGAGCAGTCCGGCGCAGATTAGGAATACTGAAAACACGCTGAAGTTCGAGGAGGGCAAAACGGGCGACAAGGCGACGATAGCGGATATTGAGTGGCTGTCGGGGAACTGGATCGGGACAGGCCTGGGCGGTATTTCGGAAGAGAATTGGAGCAAGCCGAACGGCGGGATAATGGTGGGCACGTACCGGCTCATAAAAGATGGCAAGCCCGTTTTTTACGAGATCTGCTGGATGATGGAGCGGGAAGGGACGCTGGTCCTTCGGCTGAAGCATTTCCACGCGGATCTGGTCGGCTGGGAGGAAAAGGAAAAGACTGTCGATTTCAAGTTCGTGAAAAAAGAAGGCAGGCGGATGCATTTCAGCGGTCTGACGTTTGAGCAAGCCGGGCAAAACGAGATAAATATTTATCTTGCGTTAATGCAAAAGGATGGCACGGTTCGCGAGGAAACCTTCAAAATGAAACGTTCGAATTGATGGTCGGTTTTCGTGTCGTTTCGTGCCTAGATCCTTAAGACATTAGCCGCGAATTAAACGAAACTATACGAAAGGATTCATTGAAGTTATCTGTCAATTCTTATAAAAGAGGAAAACAATTATGCCTAATTATATGCTGCTGCTGCACGAGCAGCCGATGGATTACTCACAGTTTTCGCCGGAACAGATCGAAGCCGTGATCGGTGAGTATATCACCTGGCGGAAAAAGATCGAGGCGGATGGAAAATACGTCGCGAGCGATAAATTGAAGGACGAAGGCGGGCGCCTTCTCACGGGTTACGAGGGCGGTTTTCGCGTCACCGACGGTCCGTACGCTGAAGCGAAAGAGGTGATCGGCGGTTACTACACGATCTCTGCGGCCGACTACGACGAGGCTGTAGACGTTTCAAAAAGCTGCCCGCATTTAAAATACGGCGGCCGCATCGAGCTGCGTGAGGTGGAATCGTTGTCTTGATCCCGGACGCGAAAATTCACGACTCCGTCGACCATCTGTTCCGGCGTCACGCCGGTCAGATGGTTTCTATTTTGGCTCGCCGGTTCGGATATCAGCACCTCGAGCGGATCGAAGACGCGGTGCAGGATGCCTTGGTCGCGGCGATGAAGAAATGGCCGTTCACCGGCGAGCCGGAAAATGCCCGCGCGTGGCTGATCGAAACGGCGAAGAATCGCGTGATCGATCATCTCCGCCGCGATGGGCGAAGCGAGACGCTCGAAGCTGCGGAAGAGGCTGCCGCGGAAAAAATAGAAGACGCCTTTCTTTCTGGCGAGATCGAAGAAGACGAATTGCGGATGATTTTTGCATGCTGCCACCCGTCGATCCCGCCGGACGCACGCGTCGCACTTACATTGAAAACGGTCGGCGGATTCAGCGTAGTGGAGATCGCTCGTGCTTTTCTTTCAAACAAAGAAGCGATAGCAAAAATGCTAACGCGGGCGAAAGCGAAATTGCGTGATCAGAAGGACATCGATGTTCCATCGCAACAGGAACTTGTTAATCGCCGGGACGTCGTACTAAAGGTCCTTTATTTAATGTTCAATGAAGGATATGCCGCGACCGAGGGCGAAGAACTCGTCCGCAAGGACCTTTGTTTCGAAGCGATCCGGCTGGTGGCGATCGTCGCAAAACATCCACCGGCCCGCCATCCGAAGGTGAACGCGTTGCTTGCCTTGTTTTTGTTCCAAGCCGCCCGTTTGGAAACGCGAATAGATCAAAACGGCGAGTTGTTGCTTTTGGAAGATCAGGACCGGTCGCAATGGAACAAGGTGATGCTCTCCGAGGGACTAAAACAATTTCGACTATCCGCGTCGGGCGATGAAGTGACAGATTATCATCTCGAAGCCGAGATCGCGGCCGTGCATGCCCTCTCAAGAGATTTCGCATCAACCGATTGGGAACGCATTATCGAATGCTACGACGAGCTGCAGCACCGGCAATTCTCGCCTGTCGCGGAGCTGAATCGCATCGTCGCGATCGAAAAGCTTCGCGGCCCCCACGTCGCTCTTTCAGCACTGGAAAGCCTTTCGAAAAGAACAGATCTATCACGGAACGCGATCTACCTCCTTACATTGGGTCACTTGCTATCTCTCAAGGGCGACCGCCGTCAGGCGGCGACGGCATTCGAGGCCGCTCTCGACCTGTCACCAAATCAGCCGGTCCGGCGTTTCCTCAAACGACGCATCGAACTCCTTCGGTCGGCCTAAGCCTCTTCGCCCTTCATCTGACTTCTTAACGAAAATATGTTACAAGAGTGGTTCGCGCCGCACCTCGACGGTACCGCACTTTAGTATCAGGAAACCTGTTTTGATGAAGAAGTTTGGTTTTTTCACCCTGAGCATCGCTCTATTCGCTCTCTGCCAGATCACAACTCATAAAACCTCTGCCCAAAAAGCCGAAGTTTCGCCGCATTTGGTGATCAGCCAGTTTCAGACCGGTAGACAAAGTCCGAATTTTAACGACGAGTTTGTAGAGATCCACAACACCAGCGCAAATCCGGTAGACCTTAATGGATATCGGCTTAATTATCGTTCGGACAATGGCCAAAACGATGTGGCTATACCGTTCGCTGAGTGGACGACAAGTACTATTATTCCGCCTGGCGGCTTCTATTTGATCGCCTCAACAAGTTACGACGGTTCGATAACACCGAACCTTACGTGGAATCCCACCACGTGCTCATGCTCAATGAGTGGCA
>JAICPV010000273.1 GCA_025929655.1 Pyrinomonadaceae bacterium | reverse complement strand
CACGTGAGGTCGGCAAATTCGATCTTTACATCGATAGAAAAACCGGCCGGCTGCAGAGCATGGACTGGGAGGTGATCCCTGTAAACGATTCGATCGCGGAAGACCCGGATTTCTCGCCGGTGATCGCGAAATACGCCGATCTTCTGAAACAGCTTGCGGTACAGGTCGGAGCAACGAGCGTCGAACTCGACGCGCTTTCCCTTTCGAGCAGAACGAAGGAAACGAACGTCGGAAATTTCATTGCAGATTCATATCGTGCGGCGACGAACTCCGATGTCGCCTTGGTCAACGGGGGCTCGATCCGCGCTGACCTGATGTACAATCCGGGCGTCCTCACGAAACGCGATGTGCTTTCGATCCTCCCGTTCAACAATCCGATCGTGAAGGTGGAGATCACGGGCAAAACACTCGCGGACGTTTTGGAGCACGGCGTTGCTCGTTCGGCGGAAGACAACGAGCCGGGCCGCTTCCCGCAGATCTCCGGACTGTCGTTCAAATTCGATACGCGGAGGCGGCCCGGCCAGCGCGTCTCCGCTATCCGAGTCGGCGGGCAGCCGGTCGACATGAAACGAATTTACACGCTCGCAACGTCGAACTTCCTCGTCGCAAACGGCGGCGACGGTTACACGATGTTCAAGAACGCAAAGGTGCTGATAAACGCCGAACAGGCAAGGAAAGATTCGGAAGTTTTCGAAGAAGCGATCCGAATCTCGCCGAATTCGACGATCGCGCCGCGTGTGGAGGGGCGGATCGTTAAGATAAATTGATCCTATTTGCTTTCATTTCCTAATCGATCAACGCTCTTTACAATTATCTTTTCGATCTGTCTTTCTGAAGATAGTGTGATCGACCTTTCAGCGGCGGGAAGTATCGAATAGTTCCACTCATTATTGCGCTTCGAATAGACAACATACCAGAAAGCTTCGCGAACCGGACGCCACGATGCGCGAATAAATTGAGGGCCGCGCTTGACGGTCACTTTTGGCGCGGGTGGAACCGAAGAACGCATCCACGGCGAAACGGGTATCAACGCATCGCGTTTGTACGGCCCATCCAACAAAGCCTGCTGAATACCGCCGAGGTCATTGCGAAGTGATTTGAAGCTGAAATGGAATTCTCCGCGCGTTTCATCCGATTTCCGGGTCAAAGCGATCTGATGCAATAGCTCTCCTGCGGTCCAATCCGCATTACGCCCGATGCGATATGTCGCAAGTCCCGGCCAGAGATGGCGTTTTCTTGTGTTCTGCGACTTCCACCAGTCCAACAAAATGGGAAAACTTTGCGCCCGACGGGCAGTTTCCCAATAAAGCTGCGGCACCAGATAATCCACGGTACCGTCCTGCAGCCATTTGCGCGAATCCGCGTAAAGTCCCTCGTATGAGTTGAAACCTTCGATACCGAGTTCCGGCATCGGCTGCCAGATGCCGAACGGCGAGATCCCGTACATGACGTCCGGCTTGATTCGTTTGATTTCCCGGCCTACCGCAGCAATGAAATTATTCACATGCATTCGCCGCCATTCGCCGCGGGTCAGCTTTCCGCCTTTCGCCTGATATAGATTCCAGTTTTGGTCGTCGGGAAACGGGATATCGTTTCCAGCCGAATCCTGTTCTACATATGGATAAAAATAATCGTCGAAGTGAACCCCATCGACGTCGTATCGGCGAACCACGTCGAGGATAACGTTGAGGCTGTGTTTTTGCGCCTCCGGCTCGGTCGGGTCCAACCAAAGGTGTCTCCCATAAGTGCGGACGATCTCGGGCCGAACCTTAGAAATATGATCTTCGGAAACAGTTTTCGCTGACGGGTGCAGAGCGCGGTAAGGATTGAACCACGCGTGAACCAGTATGCCCCGCTTGTGCGCCTCTGTAACCGCGAATTGGAGAGGATCGAAAGACTGCGGCCTGCCCATCTTTCCCGTCAGGTATTCTGACCAGGGTTCGATAATGGAACGATACATCGCATCGCACGCCGGCCTGACCTGGAAAATGACCGCATTCAGATTGAGTCTTTCTGCGAGGTCCAGGCTTGCGTTCAGCTCGGCTTTTTGCTCGTCAACGGTCAGGCCCGGTTTGGTAGGAAAGTCGATGTTGGCAACCGTGGCGATCCACGCCGCGCGAAACTCGCGCTCGGGTTTCGGGAGCGGCTGAGCGAACGAAATGGCCGCAAAAAGAAGCAGGGCAAACGAGGTCTTCATACAAACTCGGCGAACACTTCGTTTGAAAATAACATTCCTCTTCGGGTCAACCGTATGCGGCCTCCCTTAAACTCTACAAGCCCGGTTCTTTCCAACTCAATGGCCTTGGGTCTCAGATCTACATTGAACTTACCTTGATAAGCTGCCAGATCCACTCCTTCGTTGAGCCTCAGGCCCAAAAAGGCAAACTCGGACGCCGTGTCGATCCTTTCACGAAAAACTTCCGCGGCCGAAAAGTTCTCAACGCGCTCGATGTATTTGTTTGTGTCGCGCTCATTGGAATATCGTTCAATGCCGTCGAACGAGTGCGCCGATACGCCGAAACCGAAAACTGGTTCGAGACGCCAGTACTTTGTGTTGTGGCGTGACTCAAATCCAGGTTTAGCGAAATTTGAGATCTCGTATTGTTCATAAGCCGCCGCCGCGAGTTCGATGATCATCAGCTCGTACATTTCCGCGGCGAGTTCCGGATCCGGAACCGGACGACGGCCCGAACTGATTTGTTCGGCAATGGGCGTTCCCTCGTGGACTTCGAGCAAGTAGAGGGACAAATGCTCGGGCTGCATCGCGATCGCTTGATCAAGATTTTGCTTCCAGTCATCCAGCGCTTGCCCCGGCAATCCGGCGATCAGATCGAAGCTGATGTTTTCGAATCCTGCCGAGCGGAGCATTTTGAACGTTTGCCTTGCATCGTTTGCGTCGTGCCCGCGTGCGAGCAGCTTTAAGTGCCGGTCGTTGAACGTCTGGACCCCGAAGCTTGCGCGGTTCACGCCGAGCGATCTAAAAGCCCCGAGCGACTCCGAGGTGACGGTCGCCGGGTTCATTTCCATCGTGATCTCGGCGTTCTCTGAGATCTCAAACCTCAGATGGATCGCATAAAGAATTCTTTGCACTTGTTCCGGCTTCAAAAGTGAGGGTGTTCCGCCGCCAAAATAGATTGTGTCGATGGCGGAACCCGCTGTGTAAGCGACGGGCGGGTTCGGCGATTGTCCGGAATCTATCTCAACGGATTGGCCGTCCGCTGACGCAGGCGGTTCTTGCCGGATCTCTCGGCAAACCGCGTTCACATACCGTTCGACGGCGTCGTCGCTGCGCCAGACATCGGTCGCGAAATCGCAGTACGAACAGCGCGATCTGCAGAACGGAATGTGGAGGTAAACACCGGCGGCCATCTCTTTACAGATTATCGCTCCGAAAAAACTGAAAACTGAAAACTGAAAACTGAAAACCCGTGGAATTCATTTTCAGTTTTCACTTTTCAGTTTGTTCGAAGATCATTTGGCGAGAGCGCGTTCAAGCGAATTCTGCCAGAGGTCTTCGAGGCCAGCGATGCTCGCGTAAACAACGTGACCGTAATCTATCGATATATTTAGATCACCGCCGGTGGCCGTGCCGATGACCTCGAATGGACAATCGCCGAGCAACTCTCGGATCGACTCCAAGCTGTTTGGATCAAAGCTTACGATGATCCTGGACGGTGTTTCACTGAACAAAATCGCTTCCCTCGAAAGGTCGTTCGATTCGATGTCTATCGACGCGCCGATCGCCTCCCGGCCGAGCGATGAGAAACAGCATTCTGCTATGGCGACGGCAAGGCCGCCTTCGGAACAGTCGTGTGCGGATTTTAGAAGTCCGTTCTCGATGAGTTTAAGACAGGTGTCCTGCACCTTCTTTTCGAGATTCAGGTCGATCTTGGGTACACTGCCCGTGTCGATCAGTTCGCCAGTTGAGCGGCCGAGAACGATCTGCGCGTATTCGCTGACGGAAAGATCGTCGTTCGTGACGCCGAGGAGGGCGATGATGTCGCCTTTGTCCTTGAAACCGTGCGTAACGATCCGACGAGTATCTTCGATGAGGCCGACCATCCCGATCGTCGGCGTCGGCAAAATGCCGCGACCTTCCGTTTCGTTGTAGAAGGAAACATTTCCGGAGACGACGGGCGTTTCGAAGATCTCGCACGCTTCCCGCATACCGTCGATCACATCCGAGAAAGAGCGCATCACTTCGGGCCGCTCGGGCGAGGCGAAGTTCAAACAATTCGTAACCGCGATCGGCTTCGCTCCTACGCAAACTACGTTGCGGGCCGCTTCGGCAACCGCCAGTTTCGCGCCTTCCT
>JAICPV010000570.1 GCA_025929655.1 Pyrinomonadaceae bacterium | reverse complement strand
GGCGAGATGCGGATCGGGTCGGTTATCAATTCGTCGTCGCCTTTTTTCCTGAAAGCAATGGTGCCGGTCCCGTCTTCACCGTGCTGGATCTTCACATGCGAAACGAGGAACTCAGGCTGTGAGAATTCATACTCGAATGCCGGATCGCCGGCCCATCGCGACACATTTCCCGTTCCCGAGGGTGACGGGATTACTGAAGTCGAAGAAGCGTCAGGCCGCTCGTTTCGTTTCGGCGGTGCAGCAGGCTCGACAGCCTTTGCTGAGGCTGGAGGAGTGTTTTTCGGGGCAGGCCGACGATTGCGGGTCTGGCCGTCGGCCGCATACGACAACGACAGCATTACTGCCGCCGCAAAGGCAAAATTTTTCAGCATTCTTTCCATCGAGACTTGCGGACCGCGAGCGTATCGCACGAAACAGGATGATACAGACAGGTTTGATGTGCAAAGTGCGAAGAGGGTTTGCACGGCGGGCCAAAGGGGCGGATCAATCAAATTTAACGGAAACGATCTTCGAAACGCCGGGTTCCTGCATCGTCACCCCGTATAGCGCACGAGCGGCCTCCATTGTACGCTTGTTGTGCGTGATAACGATAAACTGCGTCTTTTCAGACATTTCCGCGATCTTGGTCACGAAACGGCCAACATTCGCGTCGTCGAGCGGTGCATCCACTTCGTCAAGCAAACAAAACGGTGACGGCCTGTATTTGAAGATCGCGAGAACGAGCGAGATCGCCGTCATCGCCTTCTCGCCGGCGGAAAGCAAAAGTATGTTTTGCAGCCGTTTGCCGGGCGGCTGAGCGACGATCTCGATGCCGGCCTCGAGAATATCGTCCGACTCGAGCAGCGTCATCTCACCCCGCCCGCCGCCGAACAGTTCGCTGAAGAACTGTGTGAAATTGGCATTCACGGCTTCAAAAGCTTCTTTGAAGCGGGCCCGCGACCGCACCTTGATCTCGCGAAGAGCCTCTTCGGTCGATTCGATGCTGTCGATGATGTCCTGCCGCTGCGACGTCAGGAACTCAAGCCTTTCCTCTGCTTCGGCCAGCTCTTCGACCGCGAGCATGTTGATGGCGCCGAACGATTCCAGACGCTGCCGCTGGTCTTCGGCCGTTGAGCGGGCAAGCTCGAGATCGAATTCGGGTTCCGCCTCGTGGCCGTCGACCAGCTCGGCCAACGGAGCGTTCAGTTCCTGCTGGCACTTTTCGTTCAGGTTCCGAAGTTCCGTCAACGCTTCGGTCTGGCGGACCTCGACCGTACTTCGCGCGTTTATCGCGTCGGCGGCGCGTCGGTTCAGATCGGCGAGGTCGGAACTGGCTTTGTCCGACAATTCCCGGGCCGCGTTCAGGTCCGAGATCGCCGCTTCAAGCTGCCGCTGCTCCTCGGCGACCTGGCTTTCGGCGGTTGAGATCTTCCCGGCGATCTCCGAGATCGAGCCCGTCATCCGCTTTATCTTTTCGGTGGTTTCCACCACTTCAAGATTCTGCATGCTCAGGCGGTTCTCAAGCTCGCTGCGTTCGTTCTCCAAACGACGAAGTGCGAACTGGACAGAGCGCCGCCGCTCGCCCGACGTCGCGGCCAAAGTGCGCTTTTCGTTCACGACGGCCGATTCGGCGTCGGCTTCCGCCCGTGCGGCACTCAGTT
>JAICPV010000183.1 GCA_025929655.1 Pyrinomonadaceae bacterium | reverse complement strand
GTACGGCGAGGAGACCTTTCTGCGGGACAATGCAGCTAGGGCGATAACGAGAGCGGCTTTTTCTGAGGCAGATTTTCGCGATTTCAATGACGATCAATTCAGTTTGAACACACCCGAGAATATCCGCGTCGCTCTCGCCGCCGCGAATCAACTGCCGATGATGGCTTCGCACCGGCTGGTGAAGATAACAGAGGTTCGGGTGTCGACATCGTCGATGAAGGATACGCTCAAAGAAGATTCGGAAAACGAGTTGAAAGCATATCTGGCGGATCCGAATCCGAGCTCCGTGGTCATATTTGTCGCAGACGAGCTTAACGGCAGCCGAAAGCTCGGGAAGCTTTTGAAATCACAGCCGGGCTCTGTCGAATTCTGTTTTCCCGACGAGACTGAAATACGAAAACTGGCTGAAGGTGTTTTCAAAAAGGCGGGCGGCGCGATCGAACCGCTCGCGATGCGCCGGCTGATCGAATTGGTCGGCTGCGATGCACGCCGGATCACTACCGAGTCGGAAAAACTCGTCACTGCATCGCTGGGAAAATCGGTCGTCGATCTCGATCTCGTTGAATCTCTCGTGAGAAACACCCGCGAGAGCTCGAACTTCGATTTTGCAGATCATCTCGTCGCGGGCCGCGGCCCTGAAGCGATCAAGGCTTTGGAAAAAGTGCTGAGTGACGGCGAGGAACCGATCGCGCTGCTCGGTGCGATGAGCTGGAAATTCCGCGAACAGCTAAAGCGCTCCTCGAAATCCAATACCGCATACGCCAAGCGGTTAGCGTCGGCACTGGAGAAGATCGCTGCCGCGGACCTTGCGATCAAAACCTCGGTCGGCGGCGGCGGAAAGGCGTCGCGAAAACAGATCGAGATGCTCGTCTGCGAACTCGGCTCAAACTGAATTTAAAATAATGTAGGGGCAGCTTTTCGGCTGCCCGATCTCCGTCGCCCGGGAAAAGCAGATCCGGCCGGGACGAGCCGCGGCCCCTACAATCATCCGACGAACTTCTCGCCGAATTTCGTAAAACTTAAATTGGTTCCAAACCGAGGCCTTTGTTCAGGTAATGATACAAGCCGTTGAAATCGTGAAGCGCGCGATTGAGTATCAGCGGTATCTGCTGAATGTCGTCGGTATTGATGATGAGATTCAAATTTCTGATGAAAGCTTCCTGCGCATTCATGGTGGTCCCGCCGTCCTCCAGGGAGACGAGGAAGAGCCTGCGGCGCTCGGCAGAGTACATCGCGTTCGCTTTCTGCTGTATAACGGCTGCTCCGCCGTACTCGGCGGCGAAATCCGGAGAAAATATCACGATCTCGGTCTTGCCGTCGCGAAGGCGTTCGTTTGCCTGCGCCGGCGTCTGCGCGATATATACCTTGTAGCCGCAGCCGGTAAGCAATTTCGCGACCGAATCGCGTTTTTCGCCCAGGCAAAGAAGGATCCGGCGCGGTTTTTCGTCGAGGTCGGGGTCGTCCGAAACGATCGCCTTTTTGTCGGACTGCAGGGCGCCCAAAAGCGCCTTCAGCGCTTTATTGATCTCCAGGTCGGATTCCTTCGCGGCAAACTGCTTGCCGCCGTCGGCCGCAGCGGGAGCAGCCTGATTTGCCTCAAGCTGTTGAACCGCGGGCGATATATTCCCGTTCACGTCGCGCGTCGCGCGCAGCATGTTCTGGCACCGCGGGCAACGGACGGTGAAACTGCCATTCGGCACTTTCGTTTCGTCCAACTGAAGTGAGACAGAGCAATTGTCGCAGCGTATTATCATTTCTTTTCTCTATTCCATCATGTCGAGTACCGAACCGAGTTTCGACGCGGGCGCCGGCGGCGGAGCCATCGGGTTTACGGCGGCGGGCTTGTTCCCGCCGTTCACATAATCTTCGGTCGAGGAAAGCCCTTTGAGCTGCAGCAGAAGATTGTTTTGATTCGTCGCGTAAGAGAGGCCGTCTTCCAGCGATACGATCTTTTCTTCGATCAGCTTCCGCAGCACCGAATCGAAATCCTGCATCCCATCGATCTCGCCGTCGCGAATAGCGTCGAGAAGCGTCTTGCCTTCGCTCTCGCCTTTTTCGATGTACTCGCGGGTTCGCGGATTCGATTTGAGGATCTCAACAGCCGCGATGCGCCCTTTGCCATCGGCCTTCGGAACCAGACGCTGCGAAACGATATATCGAAACGTCTGCGCCAGGCGGGTTCGGATTATTCTCTCTTCGTTCTTGGGATATAGCCCGATGATGCGGTCGATGGTTTTCGACGCGTCGATCGTGTGCAGCGTCGAGAGAACAAGGTGGCCTGTCTCGGCGGCTTCCAATGCGATCTCGGCTGTTTCCAGATCGCGCATCTCGCCGACCAGGATGACTTTCGGCGCCTGTCGCAGGGCCGCGCGAAGGGCCGAAGCGAAGTCCTTCGTGTCGGCACCGACCTCGCGCTGGTTGATCGTGCATTTTTTGTGGTTGTGCAGAAATTCGATCGGATCTTCGATCGTGACGATGTGGTATGCCTTGGTTTCGTTGATGCGGTCGATTATCGCTGCCAGGGTCGAGCTCTTTCCAGAACCCGTCGGCCCGGTCAGGAGAACTACGCCGTTTCGAATGTCCGCGATGGCCTGGAGCTGCGGCGGCAAGTTCAGGGCATCGAAGCTGGGAATATCATGCGGGATCACGCGCATCACGATCGAGTACGTGTTCCGCTGCTGGAAGATGTTCACGCGAAAACGGCATTTGCCCGGCAAGTGATAGCTAAGGTCGGTGGTGCGGTTACGCGCCAGAAGAGCAGCCGCATCGGCGTTGTCGCGGAGGATCGACATCGCGATCAACTCCGTCTGATAGGCGGAAAGGCGACCCAGGCCCAACGGCGAGGAGGGGTATAAAGTGCCGTTAACTTCGACCTGCGGCGCCTGGCCGCATGAAAAATTCAGGTCGCTTACGTTGTCTGAGACCGACAGCATCTGCTCGATGATCGGCGCTACATCCAATAGGCTCATTTGAGAAAAACTCCTGGTAGGTTGGGAAGGACAGGATCGGGATAAGTGCGGGGAATCCGGGCGAGGCCGGGGCCGAAGCCTTTATTATTATGGCGAAGCGGTAACCAAAGTGCAAGAACTTTTTATACGCTGTTTAACGCTCAGAATCAGCAATTTCGATCGCTTTTTTCACTTTCTCGGTGATCCGGTCCGGGTCGCTTAAAAATGCGGAAATGATCGCGACGGAGTCGGCTCCAGCGTCGAGGACGGAAAGCATATTGTCCTGGTCTATGCCGCCGATAGCGACCAGCGGGAAGTCGCCGACCGCATCCCGTACACGCTTCAGGTTTTCAAGTCCGACGACCGGATCGTGATCGATTTTCGTTGAGGTTTCAAATATCGGTCCGAACGCAATGTAATCGACGGGCAAATTCCTCGCCTCGCGAACTTGTTCCAGATCGTGAGTGGAAAATCCGATGATCGCGCCGGCCCCTAAAAGTTCCCGTGCATCTCCCGGAGGCAGATCGTCCTGGCCGAGATGCACGCCGTCGGCGCCCAATATTTTGGCGATGTCGACGCGGTCGTTCACGATCAATCTGGCGCCTCGATTTCTTGCGATCTCGAGACAGGACGCTGCAGAATCGAAAAAATCGCGGGACGACGCCGCCTTGTCTCGGATCTGGATGAAGCGGGCGCCGCCGTCGAGCATCTTTCCGACTTGTTCGCAGTGTGAAATGCCTGAAATCGATGTGTCAGTAATGGGGTAAATACGGGGAAGTTGAAGATCGCCAAGCATCCGGAACGTATTCAAACCAGCGACTTCATCATAAGGAACCCGTCCTCGCCGTTGTGGTAATAGCGGGCCATCCTCTTGACGATGCTGTAGCCGGCCCGCGCGTAGAGATCCTGGGCGGCCTTATTACTGACGCGGACCTCCAACACAACGGTCGAAACGGATTTTTTCCGAAGGACGTTCTCGATCTCTTCGATCAGCCGACGGGCGACCCCGCGTCGGCGGTGCTCAGGCGCAACCCCGACGGTCGTAATATGAGCCGCCCCGTCCTGGTTATTCATCAAAAGAACGAAACCTGCCAATTCGCCCAATGACGTTTCCGCCGCGAACCCCAAAGACTGCGGCTGTGTCAGCAGGTAATTGAAAGTGTGCCGGGTGTAATTCTCCCCCTGTTTGAAACAGCGCAGGTTAAGGCGAAGCAGACGGTCTATATCCTTTATTGACAACCGCTTAACGGAATACGTCGTCCGCGGCGCAGGGACGATCACATCCTCGGCCGGTTCCGGCTTTGGAACAAATAGTTTCTTGATCGATTGCAAGACCGCCATTCGCTATTCGATGAACATGCAATCGCCGTAGCTGTAAAAGCGATAGCGCTCACGGACGGCATGTTCGTATGCCTTCATTATAAGGTCGTGCCCGCCGAAAGTTGAAACTAAAATCAGCAACGAACTCTTCGGCAGATGAAAATTCGTCAAAAGAGCGTCGACTGCTCGGAATTTATAACCCGGAACGATGGTCAACGAGGTCCTGGTTCTCTGCGGCCGGAATGATCCGTCTGCGTTCAAACCAGATTCGAGCGCGCGGGTTGTGGTTGTTCCGACCGTGACGATCCTTCTTTTTTCGGAACGAGCCTTGTTCAAAATTTCCGCGGCGTTTTCCGGGATCTCGAAGCGTTCCGGACGGACGCGATGCTCTGTTAGATCCTCCACACGAACAGGCTCAAAGGTCCCGTAACCGACGTGCAGCGTGATCTCGACGGTTTGAATTCCTGCGTCTCGCAACTGAGCAAGTATGTTGTCGGTAAAATGGAGTCCCGCTGTGGGTGCCGCGATCGCACCGCGTTCTTTTGCGAACACGGTTTGATATCTCTCGTGGTCGTCGACGGGCCGTTCACCGTCGTTCGGCTTTATGTAGTGGGGCAGCGGGACTCTACCGTAAGATTCAAATGCGTCCCAAAGGTCGGTTTGTTTATCAAATCGGATCGTGACAGAACCGCCGTCGCGTCTTTCTATCACGTCCCCTCGCAGTACCTCCGAAAATTCAATCCGCCTGCCCGGCTTCAAACGCTTTGCAGGTTTTGCGAGCGCGGTCCATGTGCTTTCGGCTATTTCTTCTTCCAAAAGCAGCTCGATGGAAGCTCCTGTGTCGGTCTTTCCGACCAGCCTGGCCGGGAAGACGCGCGTATTATTCAAAACGAGAAGATCGCCGCGCCGAAGGATAGAAGGCAGCTCGGAAAACTCTCGATCTTCGAATGCGCCGATGGACCGGTTCAAATGCAGCATTCGCGACGAGGAGCGTTCGGCGAGCGGTACCGAAGCGATCAGATCCACCGGCAGTTTGTAATCGAAATCGTCGATCAGCATCTAACGAAAAAAAGCCGTGCTGTTTGAGAGCACGGCGATAAAAAATGTTGGTGCCGGAGGTCGGACTCGAACCGACATGGGATTGCTCCCGCCAGATTTTGAGTCTGGTGCGTATACCAATTTCGCCACTCCGGCATGCGAAGTTTTAGATGATACGGCGTGCGAACAGTTTGGTCAAGAATTCGCCGTCGCTGCTATCTCCGCAACATCGATCTTGATATTGCGGAGCGCGAGTTCGGATACGAATTTGTTCGGGTCGATCGCAGCCTCCTG
>JAICPV010000498.1 GCA_025929655.1 Pyrinomonadaceae bacterium | reverse complement strand
TTGCGAAAGGCGAACTGGGATACAAGGTCGACACGGTCGCAGAGGACGAGTTAGAAACCCTTGTAACGGCGTTCAACCAGATGTCGGCAAAGCTCGCGGACAACGCCGAGGAACTTGCCGAGCGACGGCGATATATCGAGACGGTACTCTTTACCCTGCCGACCGGCGTCGTTTCCATTGACGCATCCGGCGCGATCAGCACCGTGAACCCGGCAGCGATGAAAATGCTTCATCTGCCTGCTTTCGGTTTGATCGGCAAAAATTTCTTTTCGCTCATTTCCGAAGACGACCGTGAATCGATCGAGCGTGTTATTTCGAGAGCATCGCGAATCGGGCATGCTTCCGCCCAAACGAGCCTGCGTGCCGGCAAGAGCAACGCGCAGGATGCTTTGACCGCTGCATTGACGGCGTCCGGGCTGCCCGAAAACAGCGGCGTCGTTCTCGTGATCGAAGATATGAGTGAATTGATCGCGGCACAACGCGCGTCCGCGTGGCGCGAAGTTGCGCGTCGGATGGCCCACGAGATCAAGAACCCGCTCACGCCAATTCAACTTTCTGCGGAAAGGATCAAGAAGCGAGCGCTGGCTGAGCCGGAAGCTGTCGCCGCGGGACTTCGCGCGGCGGGCTTCGATGTGATGCCGGCTTTTTCTTCGGATGCCACAGCCACCATCATTCGCGAGGGCACGGACACGATCATCCGCGAGGTGCAGAGCCTGAAGGCCATGGTCGATGAGTTCTCGCAATTTGCCCGCCTGCCGAATGTCGAGCTCGCGACGGGAAATGTGAACGAGGTGATCGAGCAGGCCGCTATGCTTTACGTCGATCGAACCGATGAGTGTCGTCTTGAAACGCAGATCGATCTAGATGTTCCGGAGACCAAAATAGACGCTGAGCAATTGAAGCGGGCCATCGTGAATTTGATCGACAATGCGATCGAAGCGCCGGGTGGTGATCAATTCAAAGAAATAATCGTAACGTCACGACACGACCGTTTACATGATCTCGTGATCGTCGAAGTCGCCGACAACGGAAAGGGAATCGGCCGTGAGGATTACCCTAAATTGTTTGAGCCTTACTTTTCAACGAAAGGGCGGGGCACAGGCCTTGGTCTTGCCATCGTCCAGCGGATAATTGCAGAACATCAAGGGAGGATCAAAGCAGTGCCGAACCAGCCGAACGGAGCGAGGTTTATCATCGAACTACCCATAAATGCATAATTCGATCCTTATCGTTGATGACGAGCCAGGCATTCGCGAAACGCTTCGCGGTGTGCTCGAGGACGAGGGCTTTACGGTCGAAACGGCCGAAACGGGCGAAGACTGTTTAAAGCTCGCGCAGGCGAACAATTTCGCATGCATACTTTTGGATATCTGGCTCGGGGACGGGATCGACGGGCTCGAAACATTGAATCGGCTTCGTGATGCGAACGAGGAAGCGCCGGTTGTGATGATCTCGGGACATGGCAATATCGAAACGGCTGTCAGATCCACCAAGCTCGGGGCGTTCGATTTCATCGAAAAGCCGCTAAGCCTGGAACGCACGCTCGTTACGATCAAGAACGCGATCCGCCAACGGGATCTGGAACGCACGAATGACCAGCTTCAGCAGCAGCTTGCGGAAGAATACGCGATGGTCGGCGAGTCGATCGCTATGCGGGCACTTCGAAAGCAGATCGCTATCGTCGCACCCTCGGACGGACGGGTTTTGATATCGGGGGAGAGCGGAACAGGCAAAGAACTGGTCGCCCGGGCGATCCATTCCCAATCCAGGCGACGGAATCTGCCATTTGTCGAGATAAATTCGGCAGCGATTCCCGAAGAGTTGGTGGAATCTGAATTATTCGGCCATGCGAAAGGAGCATTCTCGGGCGCGACGGCCGCAAAAAAAGGGAAGTTCGAGGTCGCCGACGGCGCGACGCTTTTCCTGGATGAGATCGGCGATATGTCACCGAGGGTGCAGGCAAAGGTCCTGCGTGTGCTTGAGGAACAGCGCTTCGAGCCCGTCGGGAGCAATACGCCTGTAAAAGTGGATGTCCGCGTGATCTCCGCAACGAACCGGCCAATAGGTGATCTTATCGATAACGGAAATTTCCGCCACGATCTTTTCTACCGCTTGAACGTCATCCCGTTCCAGGTGCCGCCGCTTCGCGAACGGATCGAGGACGTGCCGCTTCTGGTCGAGCATTTCAATTACCGCTTCTCGAGTGATAACGGTAAGAAACGAAAGATCTTTTCCGAGGATGCTATCGAGAAACTGAAGAGCCA
>JAICPV010000591.1 GCA_025929655.1 Pyrinomonadaceae bacterium | reverse complement strand
GCGCATCGACCGCCATCGCCACGGCAAGAAAGCTTTTGCCTGTGCCGGCGACGCCGATCCCGAAAACAAGATCGTTGGCCGCGATCGCTTCGAGATACTTTCGCTGATTGGCAGTTTTCGGAGCAACCGTTTTCTTGCCAGACGGGTTAAACCGTGATTTCAGGAAATGATCTCTCAGGCTGTAGGCACGGTCTTCCGCGATTTGCTTGAATGCGTCCTTCAACTCTTTGTCGCTGAAGGTTTGTCCCTCGGAAAAAAGGTCGCCAAAGTCCTTCAGGATCGTCTGGACGGTTTCAATGTCTCGTGGCTCGCCGTCGATCAGAAGCTCATTTCCGCGCGCGCCGATGTTTACGTCCAAAAGCGATTCGAGATATTTGATGTTCTGGTCTTGTACGCCGAATAGCGTGTTGAGGCCCTGTGGAGGAAGCTCGAGTTTTCGAAGATTGTTCAAATTCGGCAAATTTCCAAAATAAGTATGTCTATAACCGTGAGGCTACTAAAAGCATCGAAAGCTGTCAATCGAATTCAATTGCAGCGGAAAAATTTAGTGCGGATCCCGTTTGTGTTTGCTAGAATACATACCTAAACAAAACCGAACGCGAGAATATCGACACACAAACAAGGGGGATTTTCCATGTTTCGAAGGCCAAAACTCTCACAGGACCGTATTACTGTCCTCGATATCCATTCCACCAGTCCCGGGCATGAAGCTCCGGCGTCACAGACTGCTCGACCGACAGCTTCGATCGGCGAGCCGAAAACCGACCTGTACGCCAGAGCGAATCAGTTCTATCTTAGGTCGCGGCTGACGCGGCTTCGACGAGGTTCGTCCTCGATCGTTTAAGTCGAACGACAATTTCTTATCATTCAGGCCGTTGTTCCAGGCGGTTCGCTTTGCCGGGAAAACGGCCTGTGCTATTCTTACTCCTTTGTAAATCGACAGCTTTCTACACAATACAGGAGCAATCTATCTAAATGGCTAATAATACAGTCGCGCAGGTCGGCAGGGTCGTTCAGATCATCGGGCCGGTCGTCGACGTCGAATTCGAGGACTATCTTCCGCCGATCTATCAGGCACTTCGTATAACGTCTGAAGGATTTGAAGTTGATGCGGCGGTCGATGTGGTCGCCGAAGTGCAGCAGCATTTGGGCGAAGGCCGCGTCAGGGCGATCTCGATGCTTCCCACGGATGGGATGATCCGCGGAATGAAGGTCGAAGATCTGGGTGGGCCAATTACAGTCCCGGTTGGAAATGCAACTCTCGGTAGGGTTATGAACGTGATCGGTGATCCGGTGGACGAACTGGGGCCGATCTCAACGGACATTGAGTATCCGATCCATCGTCACGCGCCGGCATTCGACGAGCAGGCCACGGAGCTCGAGATGTTCGAGACTGGAATCAAGGTCATCGATCTCGTTCAGCCGTTCCTACGGGGCGGAAAGATCGGCCTATTCGGGGGGGCAGGCGTGGGGAAAACCGTTCTGATCATGGAGCTGATCAATAACGTCGCAAAGGGCCGCGAGGGTTTCT
>JAICPV010000582.1 GCA_025929655.1 Pyrinomonadaceae bacterium | reverse complement strand
TATCTTCAGATTTTTGATTTCGAATCCAAGATTTCGGAAAACCAACGATCCTTGCAGAGACTAAAAAACCGGGCTTTTGCCCGGCCGCTTGTCGTTTTGGAATTATCATCAAAACCTTACAAGAATTCCGCCCCGCACGGTTGAGCCTGCGGAATTTAAGGTTAACGAACCTTCATCACCGAAGACGCCGCTCTTTAGGTCGAATACGTTGCGCGCATCGAGTATCGCCTGCGCCCGGAAGGGCAGGCCCCATGTAGGAAGCTTTTGCGTAATGAATACGCTCAGGCCCGGATCGTAGATCGCTAATCTGCCCTGGAACGGGTCGATCGCGAACACGGTCGCCTGTGGCGAAAGCCTGAAGACCGTCTTGATATTCGTCCCGCTTTTCAGGTCCGCCTCCAATTGACCGAAAAAAGTATGGAAAACGTCTTTTTCGAAAAGCTCCTCTGGCCGCGAAAATGCGCCATGCGAGATCCGCTGCCCTTCCCCGAAGCTGTATCCGGCGGACGCGCTCAGTTTGCCGTTTATACGCCGCGCGTAAACCAAACGCACACCTTTCGATTCACCGTCCTGGCGCCCGGTAAATTCGGCAAAATCGCCGTCAGCCGAATCGAACGGCGCAAAAGCAAAACTGGCCCCGCGTCCGAAAATGGAATCGACGAAAATGTTCGCCTCGAGGCTGGAGTTATTATCCAAAACGCGCTCGATGCCGAATTCGAGGCGGCTGCTGCGGTTCATCAGCGGCTTGCCCTCCTCGATGGCTACGTCTTCAATTGACACGGGCTCGCGGAAAAACACCTGCGTGCCCTCAAGCTCGATCGCTCGCGACCATGTTGTATCTTCGTTTTGGGTGGTGTATGCCGCGCGGACGCGCGTTTTGGGATCGAGGTCGTATTGGAATCCGATGCGCGGGCTGAACGAAAGGTCGCTTCCCGCGCCCGTAAACTTGGAAAAATCGAAGCCGTAAACCAGGATCATCCCATCGCGGATCGCCCACTGATCGGTTGCCTGGACGGAAAACTGTCCGAGCGTTTTCTCGGTGTCGTCCTGTGCGACCTCGCCCACTTTGCCGTATGACGACTTGATCCGGATCTGATGGTCCTCTACCGGTTTGAAGCGAAGTTCGGTATCGATGCGTTCCGGTGCGGCTTTCCCGATCCCAGTTTGCGCCGCTATTACGAGATCGGCATTTTCCTTCAGCGGCAAAAGGGTAGCGACATTGAAACCCGTAAAGTTTCCGCGATCGGAAGATGAAAAGTAGGTAGCCGCGACGGTCTGGATCTTTCGGGAGCTTGAGGCTTCCGGATCACTTTCGACCGCGGCCGTTTCGCTGTTCTCGATGTCGGAATCAGGGTTGTTTTGATAGATCGATCGGGTGATCGCCGAGGCGCGTACACTCCATTTGGGATTGTTTCGATCCATCCGACGTTCAGGAAGCGTATTGCCGCTGCCCGCACGCTGAAGTTTGAAACCGTATTCGAGCTGTTCTGACTGGCCAACCTCGACCTCAGGCAAGGTTACAGGATTAAACCCCTGGGCGACTGCAAGAACGGAATATTTCCCGGGAATTATCTTCGCGAC
>JAICPV010000440.1 GCA_025929655.1 Pyrinomonadaceae bacterium | reverse complement strand
GCCCGCGTGGGACTACGACGTCATCAGGGCCGTGCGAGCGGAGTTTGGCGATATTCCGCTGATGGCCGATGCAAATTCGGCTTACACACTGGCCGATATCGACAAGCTCAAGAGCCTGGACGAATTTGACCTGATGATGCTCGAACAACCGCTGGGATACGACGACATTGTCGACCACGCCAAACTCCAACGAGAGATCAAAACGCCCATCTGCCTCGACGAGCCGATCAAATCGCCCGACGACGCCCGCAAGGCGATCGAGCTCGGATCCGGCAGGATCATCAATCTAAAAAACGGCCGAGTCGGCGGGCACGGGCAGTCGAAGTTGATCGAGGAACTTTGCCGAAACGCCGGCATCCCCGTCTGGTGCGGCGGCATGCTCGAATCCGGCGTCGGCCGCGCCCACAACATCGCCATCTCCACCCTCGCCGGTTACACAATGCCCGGTGACGTCTCCGCCAGCAAACGCTACTGGCACGAAGACATCATCGAACCCGCAGTTGAAGTTTCGGCAGATGGAACGATCATTGCGTCAGAAGCGCCTGGAATCGGATTTGAGATAAAACGGGATCGGATCGAAAAGGCGATCGCCCGATCGATAAAGATAGAATAGAATGCGGATGATGCGAATCGCGCGGAAAAAGACCGGATCGGAAATCGGAAACAGATCCGTGCAAATCCGCACCATCCGCCAGATCCGCGTTAAATAGATGCGTTACTTATGAGTACTCCGGAACCAAACAAGATCATCTTTTCGATGGTCAAAGTTTCAAAATTCTACGATAAGAAGCCTGTCCTAAAAGACATCTATCTTTCGTTCTTTTACGGCGCGAAGATCGGCGTGCTGGGGCTGAACGGCGCGGGTAAATCGAGCTTGCTGCGGATCATCGCGGGGACTGACAAAGAGTTCAACGGCGAGGTCGTGTTTTCCAAAGGATATTCGGTCGGCCTTCTCGAACAGGAGCCAAAGCTCGATGAATCGAAAACCGTCCAACAGATCGTCGAAGAAGGCGCGCAGGAAACCGTAGATCTCCTGAAGGAATTCGAAGAGATCAACGCCAAATTCGCCGAGCCAATGGACGATGACGCGATGAACGCGCTCATCGAACGCCAGGGCCAGGTTCAGGAAAAGCTCGATGCCGCCGACGCATGGGACCTCGATTCGCGTCTCGAAATGGCAATGGACGCGCTTCGCTGCCCGCCGCCGGAAACGCCGATCAAGAATCTTTCAGGCGGCGAAAAACGCCGCGTCGCGCTTTGCCGCCTGCTCCTGCAAAAGCCCGACATTCTGCTGCTCGACGAGCCGACAAATCATCTCGACGCGGAATCCGTAAGCTGGCTCGAACAGCACCTGCAAAAATACGAGGGCACGATAATTGCCGTCACGCACGACCGCTATTTTCTCGACAACGTCGCCGGCTGGATCCTCGAACTCGACCGCGGTGAGGGAATCCCGTGGAAAGGAAACTATTCGAGCTGGCTTGAACAAAAAGCGGCACGTCTCGCGCAGGAACAAAAAACTGAAGACAAAAGACAAAAAACTCTTCAGCGTGAACTCGAATGGATCCGCATGTCACCCAAGGGCCGACACGCAAAAGGGAAGGCCCGCATAAATGATTACGAAAAAATGCTCGCGACCGAATCCGAGAAACGCAGCGAGGAGCTCGAAATTTTCATCCCACCCGGCGAACGCCTCGGCGACACCGTCATTGTGGCCGACGGAGTGTCGAAAGCCTACGGCGACAAACTGCTGTTCGAGGACCTCGATTTCTCACTGCCGCCCGGCGGCATCGTCGGCGTGATCGGCCCGAACGGAGCGGGCAAAACGACGCTATTTCGTTTAATTACTGAACAGGAAAAGCCCGATGCGGGTACATTCAAGGTCGGCCCCACCGTGAAACTCGGCTACGTCGACCAATCCCGCGATTCGCTCCACGCCGACAAAACTATCTGGGAAGAGATCTCCGACGGGCTGGACGTCATTCAACTCGGAAAACGTGAGATGAATTCGCGTGCATACGTTTCGCGTTTCAATTTTTCGGGAACCGACCAGCAGAAACGCGTCGGGCAGCTTTCCGGCGGTGAGCGCAATCGCGTTCATTTGGCGAAGATGTTAAAATCAGGGGCGAACGTCCTTCTCCTCGACGAGCCCACAAACGATCTCGACGTAAACACGATGCGCGCGCTCGAAGAAGCGCTTGAAAACTTTGCCGGCTGCGCGATCGTAATTTCCCACGACCGCTGGTTCCTCGACCGCATCGCGACCCACATACTCGCTTTCGAAGGCGACAGCCACGTCGAGTATTTCGACGGAAATTTCAGCGAGTACGAGGCCGACAAGAAACGCCGGCTTGGCGTCGACGCCGACCAGCCGCATCGCATAAAGTATCGAAGCTTGACCCGGGCTTAAATCGGCGTCTCATAGCCACGCCGTTTACGGCGTGGTGTAGGCTGATAATTTTTCCGCAGCCCGTTTTTAACGGGCTTACGATTCGTAAACGAAGGGCGTTGAAACGCCCTGAGAATTCTTTCGAAACCGTGTCCACGCCGTAAACGGCGTGGCTATGCTAAAACCAAGAGATATTGGTGCCTAACTGGCTTGTAATAATTTGTCTGATCTCGCTGGTCGCTATTTCTGCGTGCCGTTCATCAGTCGAAGCCGAGCACCAACCCTCAAATTCCGCCGAGCAGCCTGTCGTCCTAGCCGAACCGCCTCGAAATTTTC
>JAICPV010000361.1 GCA_025929655.1 Pyrinomonadaceae bacterium | reverse complement strand
GACCGGATAATTCTTAAGAGTTTTCGTTTGGGCGTGATCCCCCAGGCTCGAGCGATCCTGCCCGGGGTTCGAACTGCGGCACTCTTCGCGCCTAAGGTGATGCGGCTACTGCGGAAAGAAAAATACCTGATAAATATCGCCCGTGAATTCGGGGCCGATCATCTATCGGTGCACAAGTCGTTGGCTAGCCGGAAACTTGTGAGGAAGGCCGCGAAATGCGGTATCCCCGTCACCGTCTGGACCGTCAATGCGACACGTTGGATCCCTCGTGCGACCAGGCAAGGCCTCTTTGCGGTCATTACAAACGACCCGGCGAAGATGCTCGCCGCCGCGAATCTAAGCCGCAGCGCTGAGCACACGGAAATCCCCGAAAGCAGGGCGCCGTTCTCGTTGATCCGTTAAGAGTCGGGTGATGGTTAGAGCGAGCTTGTCTGAATCTGGCTTAGTTATATATCCGCTTGCTCCCGCGGCCATTCCGCTTCTGATCTCATCGGGATGAGCGTTTCCCGAATAAAAAACAACGGGAATCTCCGGATCGACGGCGCGAAGCGTACGGCATAGACTGATACCGCTGCCGTCCGGTAATTTCGTGTCGAGCAGATACAGGTCGAACCTCTCCGACCCCGCGCGTGTCAATGCGTCACTGAGGTTGGCTGCACATTCCAGATCGATCTGAAACAAACCCAGCATCGTTCTCAGCATTTCGAAAGAATCTGAGTTGTCTTCTACGTACAACACGCGCACACGTTCATTGGTATTCATTGTGGCACTCCTTTAGTCATGAAGACTAATAAGAGAAGTGGGAGAACCATTCCGGTCCTCCATTCTCTTTTGTCTTCCCCTTGCTCGTTAGTTCAAAAGTGAGGGTAGTTAGGTGTTAGCTTCGGCCGCCCATCCGGCGATCGTTTTGCGGGATGAGTTGTCCTTCTCAAGTCTGTTCTTACGGCTTTCCGCGATCCAGTCATTCACCGTCGTCGTTACGGTTGCCGTTTGCGCCCTGCGTCGTTTTGTCGGAAGGATGCGAGAGATATCTGCAAGAGTTTTTCGCTTGATTACTTTGATCACAAATGGTTGCATTCCTGGCGTGCCGAGTGTATGAGAAATCAACCTCGGGCTTCGCCCATATCCACAAAAATGCATTGATTCTTTGTCAGCGTACCGCACCCCGCAGCGTCCGTCGGTGCGGTAGCACACAGAGGAAATGTTCCGTGAGGCTTATGGAGGACAAGTGGCGAGGCTATGTGGTATATTTTCGGTACCGACCGAGAGTATGAGCGTAGTCAAGCACACGGATGACGCGCTGATGAATCATCTGCTTGCGGCACTGCCCGCCGATGAATTCAGCCGCTTGAAACCTTCCCTAGAACCTGTCTCGCTGGCGCTTGGCGACGTAATTTACGAATCGGGCGAGCAGCTTGAGCATATCTATTTTCCGACGACGGCGATAATCTCGCTGCTTTATATAATGGAAAACGGTTCGACCGCCGAGATCGGAATGTCCGGCAACGACGGTCTCGTCGGCATCGCACTCTATATGGGTGGCAGCACGACGCCGAGTCGTGCCGTCGTTCAGAGCGCCGGGAATGCTTTCAGGCTACCGTCAAAAGCCCTGACCGACGAATTCAGCCGGGGCGGCATATTTCAGAAGATCCTCCTTCGCTACACCCAATCTCTGATGACGCAAATCTCCCAAACCGCCGTGTGCAACCGCCTGCATTCGGTTGAAAAGCAGCTCTGCCGTTGGCTTCTGATCAACCACGACCTGCTTAGGTCGAACAAGCTGATCATGACGCACGATCTCATCGCGAATATGCTCGGCGTCCGCCGCGAAGGCGTATCGATCGCGGCCGGACATCTCCAGGAAAAAGGGCTCATCAAGTACGTCCGCGGCACGATCACGATGCTCGACCGCGATGCGTTGGAACGGGAAGCATGCGAATGTTACCGGGTCGTGAAGGACGAATACGACCGGCTCCTCGGCAAATACATCTCTCAGAATCACTGACCGGCACCGACTGCTGGATGTTCCATATGTGCGACGACGCACGGACTCGCGATGTCAAAGGTCGCATACTGTCTGTTGCACTGAGCAGACGAATGCGCGACACGCAAAGAATCAACCTACCCGAACCCCGCGCCAATTCGACTATATGATGCGGCGTTAGTCCCCGTCCCCACGGGCAAACCCAGGCGAACACTAGAAACCAGGGCGACGGCCCCGATCTTGCTATGCACAGTTTGAAGTTGACGACTGCTGAAATGTCGACGAGTTTTCAGAAACCTTACAAATCGCGCAATTCATAACGAATGCCGGAGAAACGCTAGGGACGGAAACGGCAGGAAAGGAGTTTATTTTGAGATCAATTAATCTGAAGAAAATCGCCGCGATCGCGGCGCTCGGTATCTTTGCAGTGCTCGGAACCAGTGAACTGGCGAACGCCCAGGGTAACTCGAACCGGGGAATGAAGAACGCGAGAAAGGCGGAGAAACAGGCGCAGAAGATCGAACGGCAGCAGCTTCGCATGGAGCAGCTGCGTCAGGCTGAGTGGAGACGCCGCAACATGCGTCTGACACGAAGCGGAAACGACCGTTCGAACGGAGCCGGTTATTACATGGGCAACGCTAATGCGAATACCAATCGCGACGGCCGCTATCGCGTTTACCGCAACGGCGCTTATTACAACACCAACGGACAGGGCGTTGAGTTGTTACGTCAGGCCGTTAACGAAGGCTACAGGCAGGGATTCGACGCCGGCCGTAACGATCGCAGCAGCCGCAGACGCGGTGACTGGTCGACGTCAAACGTTTATCGCACGGGAACGATCGGCTATCAGACGTATGTGGACCGTGGCCAGTATCAGTATTACTTCCGCCAGGGTTTCCAGCGTGGTTACCAGGACGGTTCGAACAGCCAGTACAGCCAGTACGGCACCGACTACAACGGCGATTACCAGTACGGTTCGCGACAGAGCGGATCACTCAATATTCTCAGTTCGATCCTTGGTTCGATACTGAATATTCAGAGCTACTAAGTAGATAGCTGCATCCGGGTCGCAATCGCGGATCGGAACTGAAGACTTTGGCCCCGGCGTGAAAACCCGGGGCCCTTTTTTTGTGATGGCCGCCTTGCCGGGCGGGCATGCTTGCCCCTGATAATCTTTCGGCATAAACTTCCGTATACCTCGCAAACAGGAATAATGAAATATTACGAAGACATTCTGGGACTCATCGGAAACACGCCGCTCGTGCGCGTCAATCACATCACAAAGCAGCACAAGATCAAGGCAAAGGTCCTTGCGAAAATGGAGAGCCTAAACCCCGGCTATTCGGTAAAGGACCGCATCGGCGTCTCGATGATCGATTGGGCCGAGAAAGAGGGCGTTCTT
>JAICPV010000242.1 GCA_025929655.1 Pyrinomonadaceae bacterium | reverse complement strand
TCAATCCCTTCAATCAGCGAGCGATCGAATGGATGGCGGCAACCAGGGCCCTCCTCGCCAAAACCTTTTTGCAACGCGGAAACGACGCGGCGGAAGCAAGCCAGCCAAGTTATGCCGGAGATTGCTATCGGAAGGCTCTGGAGTATGACAGGAATTTCACGGATGCCTGGCTCGCGCTCGCATCGTTATCAAGCGATGACAAGGAACGAGCGGCATTTTTCGAACGCGTGCTATCTAACGAACCGGCAAACGAAAAGGCCCTTTCGGAGCTCTCGAAAATTAAAGCGAAAGACGAAGCCCGCCAGTTCGCCGAGATCAAGAAAACTGCCGTCGACGGCGATGCGAACGTTGCGATCATCGCTCTCGATACGTTCAACGAGCGCTTTCCGAACAATGTCGAGGCATGGATGCTTCGCTCGCATCTCGTCGTTAAGCCGGCCGATAAACTTTCCGCGCTTCAACGTGTTCTCGATCTTGAACCGAAAAACAAGGCCGCGAAGCTCGCGTATCAATCGTTAGATAAAATGTTCGCGAATGTCGAAGATCCGTCCATTTCGTCTTCGGACAAAAACGGAATATTGGAATCTCCCGAGATCGCGCCCGAACCGGCCGACGGCGATGTGGATGTTGAAACACCCATCGCACCGCCGCAGGAAGCGCTGGTTTTCGATGCGGTTGATTCTCTCAACGAGATACCGGATACGATATTCGTGGGAGCGGACGAAACAAACGAGATCCGCGAGTTAGCGAGGATGGGAGCGGGCTCTGATTGGGACCGAGAAACCGAATCCTACGACGCAGTGACCACTCCGGACGAAATCGCGGCGACGCAGGTCGCCGACGATGAAATGTCGGAAGCGTTCGAAGTTCCGGTTGCGATACCGATGCCCAACGAAATTTCTTTGGAAGCAGCGCCGGTCACCCGCACCGGGTTCGAAACGTCGGTCGCCGCACCGGTAAAAAAGAATCAGGTCTGCCCGTTCTGCACGGCTGCAAACGACGACATCGCGTTCGCCTGCAGTTCCTGCCGGGCGGTCCTTTCGCTTTCCGACCTCGAGCTTGTGCTGGCCAACAACAACGCCGACAAGTACCTCATCCGCAAGGCTGTCGAGAAGCTGGAATCGGAGCGTAACGATCGCGAGTTCGGCGCCGCAGAATTGACAACGCTCGGTATCGGACATTTGAATCTCAGGAACCTGCAATTCGGCTTCAATTGCCTTCAGGAAGCTTCAAAGCTTGAGCCGGAGAACATAGTTTTGGCAGGTCAGGTCAATTCCCTGCTTATTCGTATGGCCGAGATCCGCCGACAAGAGGAGGCTCATGCTGCCCTCGTCAAGGGCAAAACCATTCTCGTCGTCGACGACAGCGCCACGGTGCGAAAACTGATCGCAGGAAAGCTGGAAAAAAGCGGCCATATAGTTGTTTGCTGCAATGACGGTGAAGGCGCCCTGGAAAAGATCAAGTCGCTTGTGCCGGATCTGGTTCTACTCGATATTGCGATGCCCGGAATGGACGGTTACCAGGTTTGCCGGCAGATCCGGGGCTGGTCGTCGACAGCGACAACGCCCGTAGTAATGATCTCCGGCAAGGACGGATTTTTCGATAAGATGCGTGGGAAAATGGCTGGAGCGGTCGGCCATATCACCAAACCGTTCGGCCCGGAAACGCTTATGAAGGCGGTCGAGTTTTACCTCGGCGGCGGATCGGACATTGACGCCGAACAGCAAATCCTTGAAACGGAATCTGTAAATTAGCGTGCCGGCGGCTTGCTTGGGCGGATCTCAACCTTGCTCGGCAAAGCCCGCTCTGGCATTTCAAGCAGGCTGATGACGACTTGCGCGATGTCCGCCGGCTGCAGCTGCCATGCGTTCGCGTTGCTTGGCGTGTCGCCGCCGAACGCCGTATTCACACTTCCCGGGCAAATGTAGCTCACCTTGATATTGTCCTGACGAACTTCCTGCATTAACGCTTCCGAGAATCCGTTAAGCCCGAATTTCGACGCGTTGTACGCCGCCATTTTGGGGTGCGCGTTCTGCCCGGCCAGCGATGAAATATTAAAGATGTAACCGCCGCCGCGTTTCTTCATTAGAGGGATCGCGTAGTGACAGGCGTAAAAAACTCCGTTCAGGTTCGTCTCAAGCGTTTGGCGGAATTCGTCGCCGGAAAGGTTCTCGACCGTCTTGTTGAAATATCCTATTCCTGCGTTGTTGACAAGGATATCGAGCCCCCCAAGCCGCCGCTCGCATTCGGCGATCAACATTCGCACCTGATCCTCGCTGCGTACGTCGCACAAATCGCCCTCGACCGAGCCGAGCTTTGAAAGCCATTCGACCGCCTGATTGAGATCGCGCTTATCGCGGCCGCAGACAAAGACCTTTGAGCCGTTTTTCAAAAGCGACTCGGCGATCGCGAAACCGATACCCTTGGTTCCGCCAGTGACGATCGCAGTCTTGCCTTCAAGGCTCATAATTTCTTCTTAAGTATTTCGTTGACGATCTTCGGGTTCGCTTTTCCTTGCGACGCCTTCATTACCTGGCCGACGAAAAATCCGAACAGCTTTTCGTTGCCGGCGCGATAGGCCGCAACCTGTGTTTCGTTCGATGCGATAACTTCATCAACGATCTTCGCGATCTCGCCTTCGTCCGAAACCTGGATGAAGCCCTTTTCTTCTATCACCTGAGCAACCGGTTTACCGGACGCAAACATTTCCGCGAACACTTCTTTTGCCTGGTTGTTGTTGATCGAGCCGGCCTCGATCGTTTTGACCAGCTCCGCAAGATCTTCCGCTGTCGCGAGACTTTGACCCGCCGACTTCCCCGAGGCATTCAACTCGCGCATGAATTCGCCCAGGACCCAGTTTGCCGTCACCCTCGGATTCAATGAGTGACGAGCTGCCGTTTCGAAATACTCCGCAATTTCGCGGTCGGAAATAAGCTGCGACGAATCAGTAAAACTGAGTTCATAATCCGCCATGAAACGCTCCCGCATCGAATCCGGCAGCTCCGGCATTTCGCGTTTCGCAGCTTCGATGAATTCCTCGGAAATATTTAGCGGCTGCAGATCCGGTTCGGGGAAATACCGGTAGTCGTGTGCGTCCTCCTTCGATCGCATCACCCGCGTTTGGTTGTTCTTCTCGTCCCAGAGGCGTGTTTCCTGAGTAACGCCTTCGCCCGATTCATGTGCCGCGATCTGACGTTCGATCTCGAACTCGATCGCCTTTTGCATGAAACGGACCGAGTTCAGGTTTTTTAGCTCGACCTTGTTGTTAAATTCTTTTGTGCCGATCTTTCGAACTGACACGTTCGCTTCGCACCGGAGATTTCCCTTCTCCATATCGGCATCGCTTGCACCGACCCACTGCAAAACCCGGCGAACATGGTTGACGTAATCGTACGCCTGCCACGACGAGCGGAAATCGGGGCCGGTCACGATCTCTGCCAGCGGGGTCCCCGCACGATTCAGATCGATATAGGAATATTTGTCCGTCTCCGGCAAGCCTTCGTGAACGTTCTTCCCCGCGTCTTCCTCCAGATGCATTCGCTGAATGTAGATCGCGACTGGCTTCCATTCGGTCGCATGCCCGTGGTCGTCGCGTTCGGCGGTCATTAGTTTCAGGGTGCCGTTCGCCGAGAACGGTTTGTCGTATTGCGAGATCTGATAACCCTTAGGAAGATCCGGGTAAAAGTAGTTTTTCCGCGCGAAAATGGATTCCTTTTGGATCTCCAGCCCTAGCGCCAGCGCCGCCTTCGCTCCTAAAACGACCGCCTGCTGATTAAGCACAGGCAGGGCTCCCGGCAGACCGAGGCATACCGGACAGGTATTCGAATTCGGCTCAGCGGCAAATTCGGCCGGGCAGCCGCAAAAGATCTTCGTCGCCGTCGCAAGCTGGGCATGGACCTCCATGCCGATGATCGCTTCCCAACCTTTTTTCATTTCGATCTAAATAAAAACGGACTATGAACAAATCATAGTCCGTTAATGAAAATATGCAATACAACTACCGCCGCCGTCGCGGCCGCTGTGGGTAAGACGGCACCTGTGCGCCGGGTTGAGCTACGACCATTCCCCCGCCGACGCGGTAAGTGCCGCTGCCGGTCGGATATGGATAATAATAGGGATAGGGCGAACGCCACGGCCACCTGCGATTGTTCAGAACGTAGTATCCCCAAAGGTAGCCGGTATCGTCCTGGCGTTCAACGACGACTTCCTTTTGCCGGGCTGCGGCGGCTGCGATAGAGGCCTCGGCCGCTATTCGAACCAGCCTTTCGCGTTCGGCTCGTTCGGCCTCGAGTTTCTCGCGTTCATGTCGTTGGGCCTGCAGCTTTTCGCCAAGCTCTATCTTGTCCCAATAATCCCTGTTCCGCTGTCGCTCCAGCTCGGTCGGGCCCGGGAATCCCATTTCGGCGTATTTTTGCCTGAGTTCTTCTTCTGCAGCAACGCGTTTCGCCCTGTATTTTTCAAGTTCGGCATTCGTGACGGTCGGCGTTTGTGCGTTTGTAAACAGAACCGCCCCAACAATTAGCGCACAGATCGCGGTCAATCCTTTCATCTGGTTTACCTCTTTAGTGCTGCGATAATAACACGGTTTTTCGCAAAGTCGCC
>JAICPV010000415.1 GCA_025929655.1 Pyrinomonadaceae bacterium | reverse complement strand
GAACAGTACAACGCTGAACACGGGATAACGCCGACGACGATCATAAAGTCGATCGACGCAACCCTGGTGACGGCATACGAAGCGGATTATTTCAAGGTGCCGCTCGAGATGGACAAATTCGAAGAGTATTCGCCAAAACAGCTAAAAGAAACCATCGCCCAACTGGAAGCCGACATGCGCCACGCCGCAAAGGAAATGAAATTCGAACAGGCGGCAGAGATCCGCGATCGGCTTAAATACCTTCGCGACCGGGAACTTGAATACAGATAAAGGCAGAAACACGAGCGGTACCGCCGCAGTCCGGAGTCTGTGGTCCAAAGTCGAAGTCTGTTTGGTCGCATCGAGTTTGGACTTTAGACATTCGCCGATGGACCACGAGGCACACTCGCTACCGCTCGTGTTTCTGCCTGCGATGCATTAAATTCTTTTAAGTGCAGACCAAGACTCAGCTCGAGGACCTTCAAAACTATCTGACCGACGCGAGCAACATGCCGGGCGGGCATGCGGAGAGGTTGTTTTTGCCGGAAACGGCTGATGAGATCTCAGAGATACTTCGCGAGGCGAACGGGCGGAAGATCCCGGTAACGATCTCCGGCGCCCGGACGGGCACGGTCGGCGGCGCAATTCCGTTTGGGGGTTATGTTATTTCGCTTGAGCGGCTCGATCGGATCATAGAAATCGATAAAGAAAACAAAACAGCGGTTCTCGAACCCGGAGTTATCCTCGCCGACCTTCAAAAGGCGGCCGAAGCCGAAGGGGTGTTCTATCCGCCGGACCCGACGGAATGGAGCTGCCAGGTCGGCGGCACGGTGGCGACGAATGCTTCGGGTTCGAGAAGCTTCAAATACGGTTCGACCCGGAATTATGTTGAACGTCTGAAGATCGTCTTGGCGGAAGGTGACGTTTTAGAGATACGTCGCGGAGAGTATGTTTTTGATGACGGCGAACCGCTCGAGCTTGTTGCGAAATCAGGGCGACGGATCGCGCTTAAGCCGCCGAGCTACGTTCGCCCGAATGTGCGCAAGAATGTTTCGGGCTATTTCAACGCGCATCCGTTCGACGCGATCGATCTCTTCATCGGCAGCGAAGGTACACTCGGCGTGATCGTTGAGGTCGGATTGCGTTTGCTCGAAAAACCGAAAGGGCTATTCAGCGGGATAGTTTTCTTTGAAGAAAGCGATGATCTGCTTTCCTTTGTTGAAGAATCGAAGCGTCTTTCCTTCGAAAATCGGAAGAACCCACCCGCTGACGCAGGTGGTTCTGCCCTGGATGCGTCGCTGATCGAGTACTTCGACGATCGGGCTTTAAAATTCATTTCCGAGAAATTTCCCGAGACGCCGGACTATATGGCCGGCGCGATCTTCTTCGAACAGGAGACGACCGAAGAAACCGAGGACCGTTTGTTCGAAGCATGGAATGAGCTGTTCGAAAAACACAATGTCGATATTGAACGATCCTGGTTTACGATGACCGAGCAGGACCGCGAAAGGATGCGCGCGTTCAGGCATGCCTTGCCTGTTTCTGTGAACGAGCGAGTAGTTCGGAACAAGCAGAAGAAGATCGGGACGGATATGGCTGTTCCGGACGAGCGGTTTGCCGGCTTCCTGAAGTATCAGAAGGAGATGCTGGATGCGAGCGCGATCGACTACGTTATCTTCGGGCACATCGGCGATTGCCATTTGCACGCAAACCTACTGCCGAAAAATGAGGAAGAGGCTGGACGGTCGCGTCACATCTACGGCAGGTTCATTGCGCAGGCGATCATGCTGGGCGGATGCGTCTCGGCGGAGCACGGTATCGGCAAGCTCAAACGCAAGTACCTGAACGCGATGATGGGCGAGCGGTATTTGAACGAAATGATCGAGATCAAACGCGCGCTGGACCCGAATTTCATTCTCGGCCGCGGCAATGTTTTCGATTCGAAATACATGTAACATTCACCGCATTTCTCTCGTTCGGAGGCGTAATTGGCGGATTGCAGATGCAACATTTGCGGCGGACAATTGAAGCCGAGGCTTGAGGGCGTTGTGGATCCGCAGAGTGGCGATCGGTTTGGTATCGGCGTGTGCGAATTGTGCGGACTTGGCCACACGCTCCCGCCGCCGGCCGAGCTTGCGACGTATTACGGCGCGGAGTATTACGGTAACCGGCACGGTCTAACCGATCGTTACTGCACTCGTAGGCGCGCAAGGTTTCTCACTGCCGGAGCAGGTCCGGGTCGCGGCCGGCGGTTGCTGGACGTGGGATGCGGTGAGGGAGCTTTTCTTGAATATGCCGAGAAACGACTCGGGTGGAGAGGCACCGGTATAGAACTGAATCCCGACAACGCCCGGAAGCGGGGCCTGGACGTCCTCGACAGTTTTGATGACGCAACGAGAATTGGCCCGTTCGATTGCGTAACCTTTTGGCACAGTCTTGAACACTTGCGCGATCCGTCGACGACACTCGGCCGGGTCAGGGAAATGATTTCCGATGATGGCTCCGTCCTGATCGCCGTGCCGGATTTTTCGGGGCTCCAGGCCAAGGTTTTTGGCGCAAACTGGTTCCATCTTGACGTACCGAGGCACTTGTACCATTTCGGTGAAAAAAGTTTGACTTTGTTGCTGGAAAAGACGGGATTCGAAGTAGAGCACCGGTGGAATTGCGAATTGGAATACGATCTTTTCGGATGGTCGCAGAGTGCGCTGAACACTTGTATGCCGGTGCCGAACGAGTTTTTCTATCATCTGACCGGCCGGAGCAATGGCTTGAGTGCGGCCCGCACAGCACTGAATTACGCTTTAGGATCGCTGTTAACTGTCCCGGCATTTTTGCTAACGAGCATTACAAGCGGCCTGGGAAAAGGCGGTACTCTTGTCGTGGCAGCTCGCGTACGGCCGAAAAACGTTCAACCTTAGCTGACAACTGAGAACTAAGAAACTGTTAACCGGTAGGACCTTACAGTTTTCAGTCGGAGAGTTTTCGGTTAATAGTTTATCTATG
>JAICPV010000522.1 GCA_025929655.1 Pyrinomonadaceae bacterium | reverse complement strand
CGGCGTGCTGTACGATCCGAAAAATCAGGGAAATTCGATGTTGCAGTAGGCAATAAGCAATAAGCAATAAGCAATAAGCAATAAGCAATAAGCTATAGGCAAAAGCGCTAATAATGAAGGACTTTAGAACACTAGCTGTGTGGCAAAAGTCGCACGAGTTGGCTTTGTCGATTTACGGAGAAACAAAAATGTTTCCGAAGGAAGAAACGTTTGGGCTCACAAGCCAAATGAGGGGGCAGCTTCGTCAGTTTCTGCCAATATTGCCGAGGGCTGTGGTCGGGGAAGCGATGCAGACCTGTCGCGTTTTCTTCAGATCGCTTTCGGCTCGATCAGCGAATTGGACTGCCATTTGATACTTGCGCGCGATCTCAATCTATTAAGTGTTAAAACGTACGAGGATATTTATTCCCGAGTAGTCGAAGTGAGGCGGATGCTCGCTAGTTTGATTCGTAAGATCAAAGCAGGCACATAGAACATATCGCTTATCGCTGATTGCTCCAATGGAAATGTTCAAAAAGATCCTAATAGCCAATCGAGGGGAAATTGCTTGCCGCGTCATTCGTGCGTGCCGCGAAATGAACATCGAGACGGTCGCGGTATTCTCCGAGGCCGACCGCGAAGCTTTGCATGTCCGAATGGCCGATGAGGCGTATCGAATCGGGCCTGCTGCATCGAATGAAAGTTACCTGGTTGGCGAAAAGCTCATCGACATTGCCAGGCAGTCCGGTGCCGAGGCCATCCATCCCGGTTACGGATTTCTGTCCGAGAATGCTAATTTTGTCCGCGACGTATCGAGCGCCGGCTTGACCTTCATCGGGCCGCCGCCCGAGGCGATGGAAGCGATGGGCGGAAAGATCTCCGCTCGGCGAATCGCGATCGACGCGGGTGTGCCGGTCGTTCCCGGAACCACCGAACCGCTCGCTTCGTTTGAAGACGCCGAAAGCACTGCAAGCGAGATCGGCTACCCGATCATGCTGAAGGCATCGGCCGGTGGCGGCGGCAAAGGGATGCGTCTTGTGAATTCCGAAACCGATCTTAGGTCGGCTTACGAAAATGCGCGTTCCGAGTCGATGGCAAGTTTCGGCGACGATGCCGTGTATATAGAGAAGGCAGTCGTCCGGCCGCGGCATATCGAGATCCAGGTTTTCTCGGATACGCACGGAAATCACGTCCATCTGGGAGAGCGTGAGTGCTCGATCCAACGGCGCCATCAAAAGGTGATCGAGGAGGCACCTTCGCCGATCGATTCGGCGGAATTGAGAGCGGCAATGGGTGAATGCGCGGTGAAGGTCGCCCGAGCCGTAGACTACGTAGGCGCCGGAACGGTCGAGTTTCTTGTGTCGGATATCGACAAATCGTTTTACTTTCTGGAAATGAACACGCGCCTCCAGGTCGAGCATCCTGTAACCGAGTTGGTCACGGGCATCGACCTCGTCCGCGAACAGATAAATGTTGCGGCGGGAATGCAGCTTTCGTTCGCACAGGAGGATGTTCGATTGAAGGGTCATGCGATCGAGTGTCGAATCTACGCCGAAGACCCGGACAACAATTTTCTGCCGTCGCCGGGCAGGCTGCTGCGGCTGCGGGTCCCACACGGGCCGGGAGTTCGCGACGACGGCGGTGTTTACGAAGGTGCGGAAGTATCGATCTTTTACGACCCGATGATCTCGAAATTCGCGGTCTGGGGGCGCGACCGCGGCGAAGCGATCGACCGAATGCGCCGCGCCCTGGATGAATACGAGATCGCGGGGATCAAAACCACTTTGCCCTTTTTCAGAGAGGTCCTTCGCGACGAGGCCTTCATTGCGGGGAAGCTTGACACCGGTTTCATCTCGCACTTTGAAAAGCGGCGGACCCAAAGTAAAACGGGCCCGGACGATGTAAGAGCCGCAATGCTCGCGGCGGCACTTTCATTCGACGCGAATAAAAACGACCTTCCGGAACCTCAACGACCGGTCTCTAAATGGGGCAAAGCGGCACGGCTCGCAGGCCTTCGAAATAATAAGTAGCGGGGGGTTCGGCCGTCGGCTCTCGCGATCGCCAAAATTTTAGGAACGTAAATAGGCGGATGGCTTTGAAACCATCCGCCTCAAAAGTGAGG
>JAICPV010000328.1 GCA_025929655.1 Pyrinomonadaceae bacterium | reverse complement strand
TGGTGATCTCGGCCCCGATATTCACTAGCGCACAGCCGTACTCCTTGTCATCGTCGGTCAGAGTGCTCTCAGCTGCCGCGAGCGGCTCGAGCATCATGCGTTCGACATCGAGTCCGGCTCGCCGCACCGCCTTTTCGAGATTCTGCCGACCGGCACTCGGCCCCGTAACGATATGGACCAGGCACTCAAGACGGGCTCCGCTCATCCCCACCGGCTCGGTAATGCCGTCCTGACCGTCGATGATGAACTCCTGCGGTAAACAAGAAAAGATCTCCCACCCAGACGGCAGCTGCATCGCACTAGCAGATTCGATCGCTCTTTCGACATCGTCGTCCGTGATCTCCCGGCCGGCACCAGCCACAGCGACGACCCCATTCTTGTTTTCGCCGCGATAATGTTCGCCCGAAAGATTTACGACCGCCGAGCCGATCTCCAGGCCGCTCACTTGTTCCGCCGCACCGACCGCTTTTCGTATCGACTCGGCAACTGATTCGGCGCCGGTGACGATACCGCGGCGGAGGCCGCGAGAATCCGCTTCACCGACGCCGACGATCTTTAACTTACCTTCGTCGGCTTCGCCAACGACGCACCGCACTTTCGCGGTACCGACGTCTAACCCAATGGCGTGTATTTCACCCTTCATCTATTAGTTCGCCTTTCGCGGCGTCAGGATCATGTTGCCGCCAACAAGATCGACACCCGCAAACACATCCCCTTTGCCGACGATCGCTTTTATTCCTCGAACCAGATGCTCACCGAAATTATTTCGACCCACCGCGATCGAGACGGTCGTATCGGAGTCGGCAACTATTGCACGCGGTTCGCGGAGATCGCCCAAATCTACTCGCTCGACGCGGTCCAGAACATTCGCCGCGCGCCATTCTTCCAGCATTTTCTGGTACGTCTTCACCCGCTCGATGTTTTCCTTCCAGGCTTTCTCGGTTTTGGCCTCGTCCCAGCCCGTCATCGTGAAAGGAAGTTCTTTTTCCTCCGACTCCGCCGCCGCGAGAATCGAACCCTCGGCGTCGACCAGCTGCGGATTTCCATTCCGAATGACGACCGCCAGGGGCTGGCGTTCTACCAGTTGAACCCGAATACCATCCGGCAGCACGCGCGTTACGGCAGCCGATTTCACAAACGTCAGTTTTTCGATCTTCGCCTTTAGATCGATAAGGTCGGCTCGCCACACGCCAGCACGCTCGGTTTCGGCTTTGACCAGCGCCTCGATTCCCTGCTTCGACGCCCTCTCTACTCCCGAAACTTCAACTCGTTTGACATCGAAGAACTCAGAAGCGGCAACACTTTCCAAACCGAGATAACCGATCGCCCCGAGACAAACTACTAGACAACCGCCGATCACGAGTGGAAGAACGTAGTGGCCGATCGCCCTTGTGGCCGTTGAAGGACCGCTTCGGCTTTTGGCCTTTCGCACAGGCCGCTTGGTTTTTACTTTTTTCCCTGTTTTCGTTTTCATACTTCAGCAGTCTCCGTTTTCACTTCCAAAAGTGCGGCAACGATCTCATCGGATAAGCGTGTGACCGTTCCGGCGCCCAATGTGATGACAAGATCTCCCGTTTCAAGCAGCGGAACGACTTTTGAAGCCGCACTGTCTATGTCGCCGATGTAGGCAGCATTCTTGTGTCCGAAACGTTTTATGTTCTCGGTCAGCACTTCGGCGGTTACGCCTTCGATCGGCTCCTCGCTTGCGGCGTATATATCCAAAACAAAAAGAAGGTCAGCGTTGTTGAACGCGAGTGCGAATTCGTCGAATAACTCCTGCGTTCGCGTGTATCGATGCGGTTGAAAGACGACGACCGTCCGGCGCCCGCCGGCGCTGTTCTTCGCCGCGGCGAGCGTTGCAAGGATCTCGGTCGGATGGTGGCCGTAATCGTCGACGACCGTAATGCCGTTTGCAGACCCTTTGAACTGAAAACGGCGATTCGCGTTTTTGAAAGTCGAAAGAGCTTCGGCGATCGATCCGAATTCAATATCGAGCTCAAGGCCGACCGCGGTCGAAGCGAGAGCGTTGTATACATTGTGCTTTCCCGGGACGGGAAGGTTTATCTCGCCGAGTACCTCGCTGCCGCGCCAGACTTCGAATGTCGAGCCGAAGGTTTCGTTGTAACGGATCCTGTGGCCTGAAATATCCGCTTGCGCGGTGAGGCCGTAGGTTACACGCCGCCGCTTTATTTTCGGGATGATCAGCTGCACGTTAGGATCGTCCAGGCAAATAACGGCCGCACCAAAGAAAGGCACCTTATTGACGAAATCCGTAAAGCACTGCACGACGTCCGCCATCCCCTTGTAGGACTCCATGTGTTCCTTATCGATGTTCGTCACGACGGCAATGGTCGGGTAAAGCATCAGGAATGAACGGTCGCTTTCGTCAGCTTCGGTCACAAACCATTCGCTGTGGCCCAGCTTTGCATTCGAGCCGAGCGACTCAACAACGCCGCCAACCACCGTTGTCGGGTCCTTCCCCGCATGGCTCATGATCGCGGCCACCATCGACGTCGTCGAGGTCTTTCCGTGGGTTCCTGAAACGGCAACAGCGTATGGTTTTAAAACCATCAGCTCAGCCAACATTTCAGCTCGAGGAATGACCGGAATTCCTTTTTCCTTTGCGTAAACGATCTCAGGATTATCGGGCTGTACGGCCGACGAATAGACGACCACTTGCGCATTGCCGACGTTCTCGGCGTGGTGGCCCTCGTGGAACTTGATCTTGCAAGTGGTCTCGAGGCGATCGGTATTCTTGGAACGGCGAATATCCGAACCTGTCACCTCAAAGCCCAGGTCGCACAATACCTCCGCGATGCCGCTCATACCGATGCCGCCGACGCCTATGAAATGTATTCGCTTTACGTGTCTAAACATTTCGTTTAAGTTCTTCGATCAGGTCCGCGGCCTTTTCCGCTGCGTCTTCACGGCTCATCGCTCTCGCGGCCCTTTCCATTGCATCCACCGTTTCGGGCTGCTCGATCATTTTGGTGATTTCTTCAGCCAGCTTTTCCGCCGTGAGCTCCGCTTGAATGATCATTTTCGAAGCACCGCCGCTTTCCAAAGCCTCGGCATTCTTTCGCTGATGATCGTCGGCCGCCGTAGGAAGCGGGATCATTATCGACGCCTTACCTGCTGCCGTCAGCTCGGCACAGGTCGTCGCGCCGGCACGGGAAATGATAAGGTCTGCTTTTGCAAATTCCCCAGGCATGTCCGAAATAAAGGGCCGCACATCCGCACCCGCGAAATTAGAGTTCGCGTACGCTTCTCGCAGCCGTTCAAAATCAGCTTCTCCGGTTTGGTGCGTGATCGATAGTTGGCCGTTGAATTTCGCCAACGGCTTCAATGCCTCCGTCATGGCGTTGTTGATCGCACGAGCGCCTTGCGAACCGCCAAAAACCAATATATGAAAGGTTTCACCACGGCCTTTCCCTGGAACTTCAAAGAATTCGCGACGCACAGGATTGCCGGTGACTACCCCTTTTTTTCCGAAATACGGCAGCGAAACGTCGAAGGTCAGGGCCGCTTTGTCAATAAATCTCGCGAGCTGTCGATTCGTAAATCCCGGCAGTGCGTTAGAGTCCATCACGAGCGTGGGGACGCCCATGATCGCCGCCATCGCGACGACCGGCCCGGAAACGTAGCCGCCTGCGCCAACAACGACGTGCGGGCGAAATTGGCGGATGATCTGTCGAGCTTCGAGAAAGCTCTTCGGCAAAACCGCCAGTCCTTTGATCTTTCCTTTCAGTCCCACGTTCTT
>JAICPV010000338.1 GCA_025929655.1 Pyrinomonadaceae bacterium | reverse complement strand
GACGTTCGAGTTTCACGACCAACGGCTCGTCACGGGTGCCCATCTCGTTTAGTGTTTGCTGCACCTCGCCGAGATCTTTGAATTCGTGCAGCCTCTCGGACCGCCCGCGCAGTTCGCCGATAGTTTGCGGTCCCCGAAGCAAAAGCAGTGTCACTACCGCCACAGCGGAAGGCTCAAGGTCGAGAACGCTCGGCAGGACGTGTTTGTACTTCACTGTTCGGCTCGTGCTGCCGTGGAATGTGTAAACGAGGTTCTTCTCCCGCAGGCTGTCTATCGCCGCGAGGACCTCGCTTTCACCGAGCGACATCACCGGATCGCGGTTGCTTTTTTGATTGCACGCGTTTACCAGCGCATTAAGGGTTAACGGGTAGTATTCGGGCGTCGTGAGTTGTTTTTCGATGAGACTGCCGAGTACGCGACATTCGTTTTCGCTCAGAACAAGGTCCATATCCGTTACAAGATAATACAAGCTTTGCGCGCTTTGCGACTTTGCGGGAAAATCTATTTCTTCGAATGGAAGTTTTTGTCGCCAGAACAAGCGAAGATCGCGACCTCGCGTTGGACCGTCTGTCTTCGGCCGCGGCTGTCGGCTGCGACACCGAAACGTCCGGCTTCAATTCGAAATTCGGCAAGTTATTTTCCATTCAGTTCTCTGACGGCGACTTTAACGTTCTTGTGCCGCTGAGCGAGGGCGTTTCCTTGGAACCTTTCTCCACGATACTTGCTAATGAAACGATCACGAAGATATTTCACAACGCAAAATTCGATCTGGACTTTCTTTCTGCTGCGGCCGTTCAGGTTCGCAACGTTTTCGATACCATGATCGCGGAAAAAGTTCTAACACGTGGGGCGAATCAATCTGCGTCGCTTGCAGAAACGCTTTACCGTCATTTTGCAGTCGATCTGGACAAAATGCAGCGGGCGAAATTCAACAGCAGGTGGAATGGAGTATGGACCGACGAGCTGGTGAACTACGCGCTTTCGGATGTGGTTCATCTGCCGAGGTTGCGGGACGAACAAATCGCGTGGCTTGAGCGCTTGGGTTTGTCTGATGAATATTCGGGTGAAATCGAAAAGCTTATGAGAGTTGCCGTATAGATCACATTGGGATCTCGCAGGCGGGCCGCCTGCGGTCCAACTACCAGCGGTGGAAAGCCGGGTGCCCCTCCTTGACGGCGACGAAAACGCCCCGGCAGGTGTCACAGACCTTTCCGCCGGCGATGAGTTCGGCCTCGACGGTCGCGCGGTCTTCCGATGATTCAACTACGCGGGCTTTCAGCATTATCGGCCCGTCCACGGGTGTCGGACGCAAGAGCTTAACGTGAAATTCCGCCGTGACGGTACACGGCGCATGTTGCATTCCGTTTTTCTTCATCAGGTGATACGCCGCGGCCCAGTTCGAATGGCAATCGAGCAGTGCACCGATGATTCCGCCGTTCAAAACGCCCGGAAATGCCTGATGATGCGGCTCGGCGTTCCATTCGGCGACGAATTCATCGCCGTCGGCGAAGCTGCGAATCCGCAAACCCTTCTCATTTTTCGGCCCGCAGCCGAAGCATATACCTTCCGGCGAATAAGTTTCTTGAATTGACTTCATACCTAGATTCTATTTTGCGTCCGAACAAACTGAAAACTGAAAGGTGAGAACGGAAAACGGCGTGATTTTCAGTTTTTCGTTTTCACTTTTCAGTTTGTTCGGAAGGTTGTCGCAGGGGATAAAGTATCGTAAATTTATCTCGCCCGACTGGTCGCTCCTAAACATCTATGCTGACACTTATTGCGGTTGCCGTGCTGGTTTGGCTGGTCTTCGGGTATTTCGGCTACGGCCGTTGGATCGCGGAGCAGTTTCATCTGGACGACCGCAGGCCGACGCCTGCCAACGAGCTCAACGACGGCGAAGACTACGTACCTACACGGCGGTTTTATTTATTCGGTCAGCATTTTTCCGCCATTGCCGCCGCGGGGCCGATCGCGGGGCCGATCATCGCTTGTGTCGCCTTCGGCTGGCTGCCGTGCCTTTTATGGATCGCGATCGGGGTCGTTGTGATCGGCGCGGTGCATGATTTTTCGGCTCTCACAGCGTCGATCCGGCACAGCGGGAAGAGCGTGGCGGAAATAACCAAGGACCGGCTCGGGCTGGGTGCCGGGCGAGCGATGATGGCATTCATATGGATCGCGCTCGTGTATGTTACGGTCGCGTTCACCGACATCACCGCAGGCACGTTCGTGGGTGGGGACGACGCGCTAGCGGGCGAAACGCGTTTCAGTCCCGGCGGCGCGGTCGCATTGGCGAGCGTTTTGTATCTCGGCCTTTCGATTTTGCTTGGCTTGGTCGAGCGATTCTTGAAGCCGCCGCTTTGGCTCGCGACGATAATTTTCGTACCTGCGACATTCGCGCTTTCATACGTCGGAACGCAGTATTCGCACCTGCTGAATTACGGCCACCAGACGTGGGCCATCATCATCCTCCTCTACTGTGTCGTCGCGTCGATTCTGCCGGTTTGGGCTCTGCTGCAGCCGCGTGGCTATCTTGGCGGGTTTGTGCTTTATTCGGCGATCGCCGTCGGCGTGATCGGCATTTTCTTCGGCGGCTATTCGATACAGCAGCCTGCGTTCAAATCGTTCGACGTCGGCGGAATGACCGGGATGCTCTTCCCGTTTCTTTTCGTCACGATCGCCTGCGGAGCGTGTTCGGGATTTCATGGGCTGGTCTGTTCCGGCACGACATCGAAACAGATCGATAAGGAATCGCACGCCCGACCGGTAGGTTACGGCGGAATGCTCGCTGAAGGGTTCGTTGCCTTTATCGCACTGGTGACCGTTATGATCGCGACTAGTGATGCGTTGGTCGGCACCGACGGTCGTACGCTGCCTGCGGGAAAGATCTACGGCAATGGCATCGGCAATTTCCTTACGCTGCTGATAGGAAAAGACAACCTGCAATTCGCAATAACATTCGGCGCGATGGCGTTTTCGACCTTCGTTTTTGACACGCTCGACGTCACAATGCGGTTGGGACGCTATCTGGTGCAGGAGCTGCTTGGCATTACGGGCCGTATCGGCGCGTTGATCGGTACGCTGGTGACGGTTGCGTTGCCGTTCGTGCTGCTGTTTTTCGCAAAGCCCGGTTCGTGGATAGAATTCTGGACGTTGTTCGGAGCATCCAATCAACTTCTAGCCGCTTTGACTTTGCTTTCGATCACTGCCTGGCTGTACAAGGCGCGTCGTCGGATCGCGTTTACCCTCATCCCGATGTTTTTCGTCCTCGCGATCACGCTGTGGGCACTGGGATCGATGGTCTATTTCAATCTGCAAACCGCAACCGGTTTCGATATCAAGCTGATCAACGGATTGTCGTCGCTTGCGTTGATCGGTCTGGCGGTCTTCCTCGTTGTCACCGCCTGGTTCAAGAGCCGCGTGCTCGAGCCCGCGGAACCGCCAATGGATGTGCTTTAACGTTCTCGAAGCGGAACGTCTTGGAGTGTGCGTGTCGTGTGATCGGTAACTTCGGCCAGGCTATCTCCCATGCGCAGGCTGAACAGAACATGGGCTATTTCCTGTCTACCAGAACTTCGTCGAGCGACCGAGTCGTTTCGGCCGTTATGCTTTCGACCGGCTTGCGATGCTCTTCCAATTGGGCCGTCGTCTTCG
>JAICPV010000191.1 GCA_025929655.1 Pyrinomonadaceae bacterium | reverse complement strand
GAAGATCGGATACGTGCCCGGACCCCAGGCGAATCTCTGCCTGATCCACCGCGGGCCCGTAAGTCTACTGCCTATGTTCAAAAGCGCGAAATCCGTCGCCGCGATCCATTCGCGCGCGATCTCGCAGCACGTGCTGCCGTGATGAGAGATCGCCGAAGGATTCCACCGTTCCCAAGCGTTAAAGACTTTCGAGCAGTTTCCGTTCATATATTCAACGACCGGTTCGTCGCTGTGATCAACCGCATCCAAAAACATAACTCATACTCCTGTCATATGCTCCAGCGTCGCAAAAAACGAAAACGTCGCCCGCTTTCGCCGATTCCGGCAGTTCTACATTCATCGCGACGATGTCGTGCTCCATGCAAAGGCGCCCGAGCAGCATTGAACTTCCTCTTTTCAATGCTTTCCAATCCCCGTTCTTGTCCTGCGACAAAATGCGATGAGGATGGAAATAATGCATCGGCAGCTCCGCGATCGAACCGTCCATCACAGCTTCGGATCGTTTACCGAGATAACTTCGGACCTCTAGAATCGACATCGCGATCGCCATGGTCGGCTGGGCGAGCGCCTTGCCGGGTTCCGATATCAGTTCGCTGACGCCTGAAAGGTATTCAGGGACCGCGGAAAGAATTTCGCTATAGATGGACGCATCTTTGTGATGCATATCTTCAGGAAACCAGCCGCCGCCGATATCGAGGCATTCGATCACACGATTTGAGAGTGCTTCGAGTGTTCCGCACCATCGCAGCATGGATTTGAACAGGTGTCGCCACTGGCGGACACCTACATTACTGCTTGCCATGTGAAAATGAACGCCGAACCGACAAGAGCGGGGCATTTTCCTAATCGAAGTGACGAGTTCTTCAAAAAGCTCGGGCGAATCGATCGGGATCCCGAAGCGAGAAACGATATTCGGCGTTCGGAGGCGTAGCCCGACGAACTCGCTATCAAGTTCTCCGTTTTCGAGCTCTGTGGAAACGCGCGTCAGCTCTTCGATCGAATCGCAGAACACCGCGTGCAATTTGCCCGCCGGTAATTCCTCGCGGCGCCACCATTTCGCAGGGCCATTCAGGACGATCTGCTCGGTGCGAAATCCGGCGGTGATCGCTTTTTTCACTTCGAGCGGGCTGATGGCTTCTGCGAGAAACCCGGATTCCAAAGCAAGCTGAAGCAGCCTCTCATCCGGGTTCGTTTTAATGCTGTAAGCGTATCGGGTATTGATATGGGTTCCATGCGATCTGCCGATCTCGGCCGCGTTGCTGAAAATCTGTTTCGCGGTGTTTTCAAAATACAATCCTGCAGGAGTTTGCAGTTCCGCGAATTTTACGTCTTGCAGATCGGATAAATAGCTTTCCGGAATCGCTTCGAAACGCTCCGGCCTCCTGAGATTTCCATTAGCCTTTGCTTTCTTATGCGGATCATCTCTCAGCTTTTGGGCGAAATCGATCAAGCCGGAAGGATGTTTCATCGAATGGCCGACGGCACCGCCCAACGGTTCAGGCAGCGGCGACAGCGGAAACTCGGCCCGGACCGGGAGTTCTATTACGACACGGGTAAATTCGTTACTCGTAGATCCGACCGGTGCCGCTGGGATACCGGCCGCGCCTTCTACCAATTTTCCTGGAAGGTTTCGGCCGGCAATTGTAGAACCATGCACCCAGGCTGGAAATCGCGGATTCCACTCAAGAAGCCAAAGCTCGTCGGCGGCGTCCCGGACCATTTCGAGCTCCGCGCCGCCGGTCCAGTTCAACTCGCGTATAACGGCCCTTAGCGGCTCGATCAGTTCCGGCGCGACCGGCAGCGCATCTCCCGCCCACGTTTTTCCGAGCTCCGTGAGATCGCGCTTCCTCATATAGACGCAGTCGAGCAGGTTGCCGCGATATGCACTCAGCATTATCGATTCTTCGTAACCAGTGACGTGCGACTGCAAAAAGAGCGTATCGGTCGCCCATGCAGTCGAGAGGACCTTGCGCCAATGTTCCAGGTCGGACCATGTGGGTGTGCGTACGGCCTCGTAATAAGGGCCTTTCAGCCATACCTTCCAATCGTTTTCACGGCAGAATGCGTGCAGTTCCCAATCTGAAAGATCCGTCGTTACAAACCTTGGTATTTTCACCGGCAGCCTTTGGTGCGCCGGGATGGCGGGCTTTCCGACCTGCGTGAGCGAGCCCATCAACGGCGTCAGTAGATTTGGGTGGCCATAGGGAAAGATCTCAGCGAGCCACATGATCTCGAGGTCGATGCTCGAGATCCAGAAGCCTCCGGCATCAAGCCGTTCTTTGATCGATGATGCATGCAGGTCGAGATTCAGCTCGGTCCACGGCCGCTGAAGCCATATCTCGTCGAAATCGGGCCAATGCACGCCAGAGCACCGGTTGGAATATTCCACGCCGACAAGCTTGGCACTTGGATACGCTTGCCGTAATGAACGCGAAATGCCCACGCCTGGCTGCGGATTGGTTCCGGAATAGAGCCCGCTTACGTATATTGTTAGGTCATCTGTCATCAAATACCCCTTGATCGTTCCTGCATGCCCAGTATGAGGGCGTAGAAGCCAAGTTTATTCTCGGCTTCGGGATCCCCGCCGCAAACTCGTCGGTGAATACTCCGTCAACTCGAATGCTGAATGTGAGATTGTCCGTCGCAAAGCTGCCATGGAATTGGTTAACCGTGTCGAACCATGCGCTGTAGCTTTCGACCCTCTTCTTTTCACCGGTATGAAAGTTCAGCATATAAAACGGCTTGCTTAGGTTGGTTCGAAACCAAATAAAGTCATGGAGCACCTCGGTCTCGGTGTGATCACGATGTGCGGGCACTTCGCGCGCTTGATCGTCGTACATGATCAGTATTCTTCCCGTGGCCTTAAATGGAAGCGTCGCGATGAAATCCATTAGAAGCGTGAATTCGTTTGCGGCATCTGAGCGGCGCCAGACATCTGTTTTGTCCAGATCAAAATAGCTGTCCGGCATCGTCGATTCGGAAAGATAGATCATTCGGGAACCGGGCCTTCCCGCAATGTCCTCGCGGATCGTGTAGGGGCCGGTGTAAAATTTTGGATCGTCATATTCCAAAATACGGCGTTTGATCTTTTCACGAATGTAACTGTCGAGCGAACGTAGACGCTCGACATCGATAAACTCGTCGAACGATTTATAGCTCGGATATCGAACGACTGCTTCTAGCGGCGCGAGATCAACCTTCGCGGCGGCAAGAATTGTGTTTTTCGGTTCAGTGGTGCTCAATTGAACCCTCCGGGATTCCTCGCCCAGATCGAGGGCGTCGCTGCCGCGTTTTTATCGAAGTACGGGATCCATCGTCTGAATTCTTCAGTGAAATGTCCGTCCACACGAAAGCTGAAATTCAATCCGTCTGCCGCGTCACTTCCGTGATATTGATTGACCGTATCGAACCAAGCAGTGTATCCCTCGACATATCGTTTTTCTCCCGTGTGCTGATTCAGCACATAAAACGGTTTTCTCAAATTCGTTCGAAACCAAATGAATTCATGACAGAGATCCATACGCTCGTGATCGCGATGGGCAGGAACGCTTCGACCGGAATCGTCGAAGATCAACAGTATTCGGCCCGTCGATCTGAAAGGAAGCGTCTGGACGAAATCCATCAGTAACGCAAAATCGCTGGCCTGCGCAGTCGGCTCCCACAATTCAGTGCGGTTGATATCGAGGTATTTATACGGAGTTCCGGGAACGGTCCGGGTAAGCCACACTTCGCGGACGCCGGGCTGCAGCGGAGCGGTTTTATCCAATGTATGCTCGTTGCAAAAGTAATCTGCATCGCCGGTGCTGATATATTGAATTATTTTTTGTTTCAGGTAAGCGTCCAGCGAGCGGAGGTGTTGGAGATCGATCAGGTCATCGAAAGACTTGTACGACGGGTAAAGATCCCGATTCACGAAATGCCTGGCGTTTTTTTCCGGGAGTCGATTGCTCGTGTGCAAGTCCATTAGCCGAACCTCCGTGATCCAGTTAACACTCAGCCCGACCGACTTTAAATTAACTTTTAATACGATTAATTTATGTATTCATAGTTACAGATGAAAATAAAAACAAAACTAAGTCGCAGTTTTCGCCACTGTTCGCGAAAGCCGGCCATAGCGTTTCGCTTCTTTGATAGCAACGGTTATCCGATGATTCTTGAAGTAAAAAATTAACTTTCTTTGCCTGCCGTGTTTGTACTATAATCCGATGCGCTAACCGCGAATGACATTAATCCCTATAAGTAAATGAAGAATCAAGTTGCACGCCCGGCGGGGATCTTTGCGCTGGTTCTGTTGCTTTGCGTAGTTTCCTCCGCACAAGGCGCAGACACGAAGAAGCACAAAGCACTCCGCGCCACCGGTAAAATCACTGTATTTCTGGTAAAAACGACGGCAAAGGCCACGTTTGAAGCGGCAAAGTTTACCGGCAAGTACGTAGTTGTGCCGGCCGTGAAGGAAGTCATCGTTCCCCTGGCAAAAGCCGCCCCGTCTGTAACGAAGAAACTTGTGAAGATTACGGCGTATGGAATAAACAAGGCAGCGGACGCGATCTCGCACCGCGGTAACGATGAGGATAACGCCGACCCGCCCGGTCCAAAGACCTCGGATCATTAAATTTGAATACCTTGTCAATAAATGAAGTTTACCATCGACGAAATGTTGGAGAAGCTTCCGCTGCCCGGGAATGAGAAGTGGAAGGACGGTGTTTGGGACCTTGAGCCGTTTTCCGAGCGCGGTATAAAGCTGGTCTTTTTCGCACCGCGAGGGGTTGACTATCAGACGCACCATGACGAAGACGAGTTCTATTTCATAGCTCGAGGCAGCGGCGAACTGGTCGTCGAAGAAGCGAGATATTCCTGCGAAGCCGGAGATGTTTTTTTCGTCCGCGCGAAGATGCCCCACAGGTTTGAAAACTTTACAGACGATTTCGCTACATGGGCGATCTTTTTCTAGTACGGACCGAACGGGTCGAAGCGTGGCGCCGCGGAAGCCGAGTAATTGTTCAATTCGTAGCCCCGAAGATCCGTAATCCCTTATCAAGGGAGCTGCTCGAATCTCTCGAAACCCTGATCTCATTTTGCGAAAGCGATCGCACGGTCGAGGAAATTGTCTTCACTGGCTTCGGTGACGTTTTTGCGTCGGGCGCGGACCTAAAAGAGATCGCGGCATTGAGAACGGAACACGCGCCAGCGTTTGCGCGACGGGGGCAGTTGATCATGGACCGCATCGACAAACTGGAATGCCACACGATCGCCGCGATAAACGGCTATTGCTACGGCGGCGGTTTAGACCTTGCACTCGCATGCGACCGACGGATCGCAACCTCGAACGCCACCTTTTGCCATCCTGGAACGGGTCTCGGCATCATCACCG
>JAICPV010000565.1 GCA_025929655.1 Pyrinomonadaceae bacterium | reverse complement strand
GCAATCTGCTCGATGTGCTCGATTTCGCCCCTCTTGTGCGCGACATGTACAGGACGACGAATATCGGTGCCAATCTAAACGAATACGTTAAGCAGTATCAACTGGCGTCCGACGCGACGATCCGCCCTTCGGCACGCTCGATGGTCAATGAGCTTCTCGGATATCTGCACACGCGGCCGCAGCTTACTATCGTGGAACGCGTGAAAACGGAAACGCTCAAAACGAACCGAAAGAAGGAATCGATCGGCTCAACGGAATTGCGGGAACGTCCCCGTCAGTTTGTCATCGTACCGGAGATGCTGGCGCCTGTCGGATACGTGAATTTCGTCAACGTAAAAGACGATTATTACGTCGTGATACCCACGGATACGGATCTTGCAAATTCCGAAGTTCGCCGTGCGTACCTGCAGTTCGTAATAGATCCGCTTGTCTTGTCCAATGCGAAGGATATCGAAACGGTGCGGCCGGCGATCAAGAGCATCCTCGACGAACGCCGAAAGGTTGATCCGAAGACGTCGCCCGATATTTTCCTGACCGTTTCGCGTTCAATAGTGGCTGCGGTCGACGCGAAACAGTTGGAACATTCGCGGGTGGCGGCCGCAACATCGCTCGCTCTGTCACGCATCGCCGCGATGGGCGGCTCGGACCCGACCAAAAAAGTCGCGGAAGAACTGGAAAAGTTGAAACTGCAAAATGCCGACGAGACCATTCTCCGGCTCTCGGAAGATTATGAAGACGGCGCGCTGCTCGCTTTTTATTTCGCGGATCAACTCACCGGGCTCGAGAATTCGCAAACCGACATTGCCTCGTCGATGCGCGAAATGATCCTTTCCTTCGATCCTGCGAAGGAATCGGGGCGCTACGAATCCTATGCCGCCGCACGAAAACGCGCCAAAGCCGCTCGCGAAGAGCAAAAAACAAGCACATCTGCCGCTTCCTCGGTGATCGAGAATCCAGTGACCGCGAAACTGATCGAGATCGATCAATCGATCAAGGCAAAGAATTACGCGAAGGCGGATGCCGATCTGAAACAGCTGCTTGCAAAAAATTCGTCCGAGCCGCGCGTTCACTTCAACATTGGCCGCCTCGCCGCGATCTCGGCAGAGATGATCGACGGAAATGTCGACGCGCAGGCCCAAAAAGCCAAATATCTCGAAGCGAAAACCGCCTTTGAAAAGGTAATCAATATCGCTGTTTCCCGCGAGAAAGAAGCTCGGGAAACAAACGACGCGTCAAAACGTGTCGACCCGGCGCTCGTCTCGCTCGCGTACGTTTCCCTCGGCAGAATTTACGAATACTACGATCAGAAGGATTACGCCGTCAACATTTACGACGCCGCCATCAAGATCGGCCCGGTCGCGGGCAGCGGCTACCAGGAAGCCCTGGCATCTAAACAGCGCCTGCTCAAAAATCCGTAAAAATAATATTCGCCACTGAGAACACCGAGAGGATTGAAGTTCGTTTCTTGATTTTCTCTGTGTTGCTCTCTGTAGCATATCCGCTTTCGTTTTGTTAGATTCTCGGTAATGCCGCAAACCAATTTTCGCAGCGGTTACGCCGCGCTGATCGGGCGACCGAATGCCGGCAAATCGACTCTTCTCAACCGCCTTGTCGGCGAAAAGATCGCCGCCGTTTCCAACAAACCACAAACCACCCGATTCAAGATTCAAGGGATCGTCACG
>JAICPV010000067.1 GCA_025929655.1 Pyrinomonadaceae bacterium | reverse complement strand
TAATGTTGCGTTCTTCGTGAACGATAGGTTCACTCGAACAAAGCCCGAGGTCGATCATCGCCTTGAATTTGTCGCAATGCCCGGCGTACCGGATCGTTTTGTAATCGAGCTCTTTGACCTTGCCAAGAAATGAATTGGGCAGCGTCGACGTGCCGCCGCTGGTTTGAAAAGCTTCGAGTGGAGGGAAGCCTTCAAATGCCAGGCTTTCAAGCTCGGTCATCGATTCGACCTCGGTGATCTTTCCATTGCGGATCACGCGCGCGGCCTCGACGTATTCGTTGATCAAGCCCTCGACCGAGAATACCAACTGGTAACCCAGCGGCGGTACAGGATCCTGGGGCAGTCCCCCGACGCGTATGTGCAGTTCGTCGAGCTGATCGAATTCCGCGGCGCCGTGCATCGCCAGGACCGAAACCATCCCGGGCGCCAGGCCGCAATCCGGAATGATGTTGATGCCGGCTCCTTTCGCTTCGGCGTCCAGCGCGAGTTGTTTGTCGACGACGTAGTTGTTGCCGCCGAGGTCGCAGAAATTCGCTTTGGTTTCGATCGCCGCCCGCGAGAGGCTCTCGTTGTACCAATAGTTTACGCACGAGATCACGGCGTCATGCCCGCGCATCTGTTCGACCGAAGCGGCATAGTCGCCGGAGTCGACGGAACGAGCTTCTATGCGGTCTGTTCCGACATTCGCGGCGACCTCTTCGGCCTTTTCTAGATGGAAATCGGCGACGGTGACGCGTTCGACGCCCGGTGAGTTATGGATCAGATCAAAGGCCGCGCCGTAGCCCATACGGCCGGCCCCGAGAACGAGGATCTTCATATCGTTTGGAGTTCCAGCTTTAGCTGGCCTTACGGAAAACAACTACATTTATATCGTAACGCAGGCAAGCTAAAGCTTGAACTCCAAAGGCCGATCTACCATTCTTCGAACTCTTCAGGTTTCTCGGCGGCGATCGTTTCGCCGGCGTGTTCCCAAACTTTTTTCTTCCAGGCGCGGACGCCTTCGACAAGGCTGAGAGCCACCTGCGGATGAGCGGCGTTTCGCTCTAGGCGGATCACCTGAGCGGTGACCGACACCTCGTCCTTTGGATTTTCGGTCACGGTGAGATCGACCTTCGAGCCGACAGTGGGCAGCAGACGGGGCAGATAGATAAGAGCGCTGTTGACGCCGACGTTTTCCGTAAGGCCGTCTTCGGTCATAGGCTGGCCGCCGTCGTCCTTCCATCGGACGCGGACAGGGAAAGAAATGGCATAACGTTCAGTTTGGCGACGCTCTTGCATAGCTAAAGTTCCTCTTTGTGTTGTGGTCTCGGTTCGGATGTGAACCCGGGAAACGGCCCAAAGCCGCGGACGAAAAGTGTACCAAAAACGAAAAAAAATACAAGACCTAAATTACTGAAAACACAGCAATTGCATATAAAATAAGGACTTCCGGTTTTCTTCAGGTGGACATGGGTCTGACCAAAATGCTATTATCGTCAAAGTTTTGGCCAATTCGGCCTTTACTTAATTAGACGATCTCGCATTACGTCGAAAGCGTTTCCGAATTTATGAACAAAAAATAGTGGCAAGAGCGGAGTGCCGCTCCCAATCCGCTATTTTTGCGTTTTACGGGAACAAAAAAATTAAGGAGCAGAATTAATGAATAAACTCGTCAGAGGAGGCATTGTTCTGTCCATCGTGGTCACGTTCGTTGCTTTTGTATACGCACAGACCCGGACACAAACAGGCCTCAGTTCAGCGAAGTCAACATCGCAAAAAGGAATCGCAGGAAGTTTTATTGGATCAGAAGCTGCAATTGACAATGTGATAGCCGAGCCGCCGGCAATAAACGACGACGCAAAGAAACTGGTCAAAAAGACGGTTTCGTCGAAAGCGGCCAACAGAGGTTCTTTTACGGCTACAGCTTATTGCCTTCGAGGCAGAACTGCCATGGGCCACGGTGTTCGACGCGGTATCATCGCCGCCGACCCGCGTGTTCTCAAATTGGGCAGCAGCGTCAGCCTCGGCGCCGGTTCGTACAGCGGAACCTATCTGGTTTCGGACACCGGCGGTAACGTGAAGGGAAGAAAGATCGATATCTGGATGCCAAGCTGTGCAGAGGCACGACGCTTCGGCAGACGAAAGGTAACGATCAATTAAGTAAGCAGTAAATCAAAAACAGGAAAAGGGCACCTCGACGGGTGCCCTTATTTGTTGATGCTTTTGGTGGAGACGAGGGGGATCGAACCCCTGACCTCATGAATGCCATTCATGCGCTCTCCCAGCTGAGCTACGTCCCCGAACGCAATTTCAAATGTCGAATTGCGAATTTTGAATTATAAGGCACCGCTTGCCGGTTATCAAATTTATCGAATTCGACATTCGTCATTTTCCCTTGAAAACGGGTTTGCGTTTTTCGAGGAATGCCGAGACGCCCTCGGTCTTGTCTTCGGTCGAAAAACAGATGGCGAACAGGTCGACCTCGCGGCGTAGGCCTTCGTCGAGGTTGGAGCGCGATGCGAATTTCACGGCTTCTTTGCATAATGCGAGTGCTATCGGCGCTTTCTCGGCGATCTTGTTTGCCAGCTCCATCGTCTTCGCTTCCAGCTCGTCGGCGTTGTAAACATGATTCACTAAGCCGAACTTATGGGCCGTCTCGGCGTCTATCATTTCGCCTGTAAGCATCATCTCCATCGAACGGCCCTCGCCTATCAGTCTTGTAAGCCTCTGAGTTCCGCCGCCGCCCGGCATGATGCCAAGATTGATCTCGGGCTGCGAAAAACGAGCGTTGGGGGTGCAAACTCGTATATCGCACGCGAGCGCGAGCTCGTTGCCGCCGCCGAGGCAGAAGCCGTTGACCATAGCTATTACCGGTTTGGGAAATGCATCGATCGAGTTGAAGAGCGACCGTTCGTGGAAGGTGTTCCGCTGTGCGACCGGGGACCTATCGGCGAACTCACCGATGTCCGCCCCCGCGATGAACGATTTCTCGCCCGCACCGGTGATCACCAAAACGCGCACTTCTTCATCGTTTCTCAGCACGTCCAATGCGGCAACACCCTCGGTGTGCACCTGCGTATTTAACGCGTTCAATTTATCCGGCCGATTGATCGTTAATATCGCGACCGCACCGCGTTTCTCTACCGTGATCGATTCGTACTCTGCCATAAAAAAGTACGACAGACTGTTAGTCTGCCGATTGTGATCTGATTTAAAACAGGCTGTTCTACTCTTCGACGCCGTCGGCGATATTATCGTCGGCGACCCATGCGACGAACAGCCGCATCCAGCTTTCCTTTTGTTCGAGAATGGAAACCCCCACGCGTGAAGTTCCAAAGCTCGCCGGCGAGATGCGGATCACCTTCGCTTTCACTTCGACGGGCACCCCGTCGGGGCGATGCGAGCGGATATAGAGTATTTCGCCATGCTCGATCTTTTGATTTAGCTGGAAGAGCGCGCCAAGGGTCGAAATGTCGTCCGTCTCGGTTGGCTCGCTCCACGTCGCGCCGTCTTCGGTGCGGCCCGATACGACCACCGGAAGGCGCAGCGCCATTCGAAGTGCAAAGCGCTTCTCTTCAAAGCCTTGTTGGGTTGTGGGCAGCATTGGTGCGCTGAATGAACAACAAACGAAAACATATTATCACGGATAATTCGATCGCACGCAATTTTTCCGCGTTGCGCCCGATTCACCTTTATCTTATATAATCCGCGATATGAATTCCGTCGGCGAAACCGTACAGGAAGCTGTCGATCTGATGAACAGCGGCGCATTTGAGCGAGCGATATTGCCGACTGCTATGGCGATAGACCTGACCGCCCGCAAGATCAACGAGAAGGACGCCTTTTCCGAACTCGACGTCAGCCGGTTTCTTAAAGAAAATTGGCAATTGATCACATTCATGGGAATGCCGCGCGCGCTGCCGCTCGATTTGAGCATTCCATTCGCTTTGAAACGAATAGTACCCACGTTCAACAGCCTTCACGGCGCTCTCGAGATCGTTACGCTTGTCCTGACCGAAACGCTGAAGCAGCATCAGATGCCGTCAGAGTTCTCGTTCAATTCGACCGGGAAATTTGAGATCAAGAGAGACCGTTTGTTGCTCCCCACCGGCCTCGTTTGCGGACTGCTTGGGGGCGTGATCTTTCACCAGGTGAACAGCGGCGAAGCTATCGGCGAGATGTACTGGATAAATATTTCCGATTTCAAAATGTTCATCAACGAGTTGTTTGGGCGCCAGGATCTGGCCGAACGAATAATGAAGTTCTACCTGGAATGAACGTTCAAAGTTTTCTGTTACACTAGGCAAAAAATATGAGCAAGAGCGAACATACCCGGCGCGAATTTTTGAAAGTTGGAACAGCGGGGCTTGCCGCATTGACGATGTTTAGAAATTCGAACAGCGCCTCAAGCTTTGTCTCGCACGAGCCTTTCCCGGAATTGGCGGAGATCACCATTCCCCAATTGCAGGCGAGAATGAAGTCCGGACAGTTGACCGCACGGCGTCTGGCGGAGATGTACCTTGAGCGTATCAAGCATATCGATACAAAAACGCACGCCGTGATCGAGATCAATCCGGACGCATTGGCGATCGCCGATTCGCTCGATAAGGAGAGAAAACGCGGAAAGGTGCGTTCGGCACTGCACGGTATTCCGATCCTGATAAAGGACAACATCGACACGGCCGACAGGATGCTGACGACCGCCGGATCGCTCGCGCTCGTCGACGCCCCCGTGCCTAAGGCCGACGCGTTCGTGGTGCAGCAGCTTCGCAAGGCAGGCGTAGTGATCCTCGGCAAGACGAACCTGAGCGAATGGGCGAACTTTCGCTCGACGCGGTCGATCAGCGGCTGGTCGGGCCGCGGCCTGCAAACGAACAATCCGTATTTTCTGGACCAGAATCCGTGCGGATCGAGCTCCGGTTCGGGTGTCGCGGTGTCCGCGAACCTCGCAGCCGCGGCGGTCGGCACGGAAACGAACGGATCGATAATCTGCCCGGCGGTGACGAACGGTGTCGTGGGTATCAAGCCAACGCTCGGGTTGATCTCCCGTTCAGGCATCATCCCGATCGCACACACTCAGGACACCGCGGGCCCGATGGCTCGAACAGTCACGGACGCGGCGGTCCTTCTCGGTGCGATGGTCGGGCGCGACAAGTTCGACGAGACCACCGCGGACGCGGACAAGAACGCAGCAAAGGACTACACGAAATTCCTCGATGCTAACGGACTAAAGGGTGCGCGGCTCGGACTCGTGACCTTCCCGCCGCAGCGAAACCCCGAGGCGTGGAAGGCGTTTTACGAGCCGTTTTTCGAAAAGCTGCGGGCCGCAGGAGCCACGCTTGTCGAGGTGAAGTTTCCCGATTTCGGACCGACGGCGAGCGCAGACCGCCTCGCGGTTTTGGAGTTCGAATTCAAGGCGGGCCTGAACAAATATCTCGCTGCCCGCGGCGGCCGATACACCTCGCTCGAGCAGCTGATCAAATTCAACGAAGAGAACAAAGAAAAAGAGCTGCCGAAATTCGGCCAGGAGATCTTCATCTCGTCGCAGGCGCGCGGCGGCCTAACCGACAAGGCGTACGTGGACGCCCTCGCACGGATCAAGAAACAAACGCGCGAGGACGGCATCGATGCTCTGTTGGCAAAGGAAAGGCTTGACGGGCTTGTCGGCCCGACCTCCGGCGCTGCGTGGTCGATCGCTGCCGTTGCGGGCTATCCCTCGATCACGGTTCCCATCGGCATACGCGAGGTTCCTGCCTCGACCAATGCCAGCGGCGCGGCTGTGCCCGCATCGGCACAGCTTGCAGGGATGCTCTTCTTCGGCCGACCGTTCAGCGAAGCGCAGTTGATCAAATACGCTTACGCTTTCGAGCAGCGGACCAAGGGGCGCGTGATTCCGCAATTCCTTCCCACGTTCCCGAAAAAAGCAGCGGTTTAAAACGGGTCAACAGGACTGCCGGCGAACTTGCTCTCACAAACTTCCGCGTAGTGGCATCGTCCACATGTGCGTTCTTCCGCGATCGGCCGATAGTCGCAGCTTTTGATCCTCGCCGCCATGACGCGAAATTCTGCTTCCGTCTTTGCCAGCTCCTCACGGCTGTATTCATGCAGCAGGCCTTTTCGCAGGTAGGCTATATAGGCTTTTGGTTTTCCAAACGCCTTTGCGTACAGCCAGAGCTGAAAGCGATGGATCTCCGGCTCAACTTCCGAATCCGTTTTGTAATCGAGAACGAAATCTTGGCCTGCGAGATCGACGGCGCCGGTGAAACGGAGACCGCCCTCTTCGTGAACGAACCTTTGTTCACACAATGAATCTTCGGCACGAACAGGTTCGTAAACAGGCGACGCCGTGAAAGCATTCGCTAAGGTGAGAGCCTGATCGATATGTTCCTCGTTCCCGTCCGCAAACTTAATTAGCTCTTCGCGTGTGGAAATTCCTAATTCAAGTGCACGGTGTGTCAGCGTACTGATGCCGGTCGCTACAGCGGGCCCGGTTCCCAGGCCCGGATGCCCGTCAACGAACCGGAACTTGAATTTCAGAGGGCATTCCACGTAAGCGGACAATGCTGTTACCGGCAGCCGATCAAGTGGAAAAGCAAGCGGCTCGGTGAGCGTCACCTCCGGTGCGGCCGGCATTTCCGGTGTCAGTGGCGCGGGATGAACACTGAGCGTGGCGTCGTAAGGTATTGGTTCGTTATTTACGCCGGCGGCTTTCAGGCCGTCTCGAAGCAGATCGAGGTACGGGCCTTTGTCGGCGGTCGCTGTCACGATCACCTTTTCCGACGCGCGCGTTATCGCCACGTAAAGCAGCCGGCGCATTTCCGCACGCTCACGCTCGGCGCGCTTCCGCTTAACGATGGAAAATATTGCGGGTTTCTCCGTTTCCCCCTCTTCGTTTTCAATGGCGAAGACCACCCCGACGCCGGGTTCTGCAAATAGAATCGGCGCCGAATTGCTCAATCCCTTGGCGAGGTCCGAAACGAATACGATGGGCCATTCTAGGCCTTTCGCCCGGTGGATCGTCATCAGAGAAACGGCGCGTTCGGCCTCAAGCGGCGGGCGCGCGATCTCGATCTCGGCATCGATCAGACGCTTGAAATGGCTGACGGCGCTGAAGACGTCCGGCTTGCCCGCCTTTTCGAGATCGAGGAGCGCCTCGATCACAGCCCGCCAGTCCGATTCGCGCCGCTCGCCGTGCTGGAGGTTCGCGATGATCGCACGATAACCAGTCAAGCGGTCCGCTTCCAAAAGCAGGGTTAGGACGGAAACCTTCGAGCTCATCGCGATCAGGCGGTCGATGGTTTGAGATGCTACCAACTTGCCCTCTACCGCAGGCCACCACGCCGTGTCTTTCGGTTTCGTTCTCGCGAGCGCGTAAAGCTGGCGATCGCTCACGCCGAAGAACGGACTGCGAAGCAGCGCGATGAGCGCGATGTCGTCGGTTGTGTCCGCCAGGAAGCGAAGCAGCGCATACGCGTCTTTGAACTCGCGTGTGTCCAAAAGGCTCCCGCCGCCGGAATGCACCGCCGGCACGCCTTCCGCCGCCAGTGCATCCAGGTAAACATCCAGCGGTTCCCAGGTTCTCGAGAGAACGGCGAAATCCGACGGTTCGACCGCTCTCGTGCCGCTTTTGCCGTCATGTATCTGCACGCCGTCATCGATCATACTTCGAATGCGGGAAGCGATGTGCCTCGCCTCGATGACCTGTAGATTCCGTTTCCGGTCGCCGCCGTCCTCGACGCAGTTGAACTCGATGTGGCCGCCGGTGCAGTGATCGGCTGCTCGTTCCGATCTCAGGGGCTGGTGAAGCTCGCCGAGCATCGGAGCGAACACTTGATTCATACTCTCGACGAGGCCGCGGTGCGCGCGGAACGTCTGATCGAGAAATTCCTCTCTCCCCCCGGACGAGACGATCTGCTTGCGAAAGTCGGCGAAACCCGCCACGTCCGCTCTGCGAAAGCCGTAGATCGATTGCTTTTCATCGCCGACGATCGTTGTCAGCGCTCTTTCAGTGAGGCGGCGGATCATCCTCGCCTGAACGGGATTCGTGTCCTGAAATTCGTCTATCAAAAACGCCCGCCAGCGTTCGCGATAATGCTTTGCTGCATCGTCATTTTCAAGGATTCGCAGAGCGTAAAATTCGAGATCGTTGTAATCCAGCACTTTCGCGCGAAGTTTTTCCGTTCTCAGGTGGTCACGCACAACCATATAAGCGCGCTTCAAAATGGCCGACTGGCGCGCCAGTTCTCGATCGGGATCGCCGAACTCCAGGCCCGCCGTGGGAAGGAACTCTTTCGCTTTTTCCTTCAACTCCTTCAGCGCTTCTGCCATGCGCGCTTTGCCGTCTCCGGGCCACGCCGACGCTTTGCCGCGGCCGGCTCTCAATTCGGCAAGGATGCTAAAAGCGTCGCAAACATTTTCTCGCCTGGAGATGTTTCGGATGGCTTCGTAAGCTGCCCTACGCGCCGCCTCGAGATTGTCGCCATCCTCACCGCGAATCTCCTCGACCACGATCCGTGCATTTTGAAAAGCAGGGGTGTTTACAAATTCCTTCAGTCTCGGCCCGCTTGTCGCATCAACGATTTCCTGCCATTCACCCGTGTCCTGCTCGAATGCCTCGTCCGCGCTGAACGTGTCGCTCAGGAGGCAGACTAGCGCTTCAAGGAGCCTCGAGTAACCTAGCTCCCG
>JAICPV010000495.1 GCA_025929655.1 Pyrinomonadaceae bacterium | reverse complement strand
GTGGTGGATGCCGGCGCCGCACGTGAAATCGAATATCGAAGGCCCCTGGACGGTTTGTCCGATTAGATCTTTCGTCATTTGCGTCGCTTTAAATGCCAGTAAGATCAGGCCTGTCTGTGCGCGGAGCGCGACCATGTGGGCGGTCCGTTCCGCAACCTTGTCCGGACGTATCTTTTCGTGCTTCTTGATCGCACCTCGCTCGTAATCCGCCAGCGAACAGCACGCAACGACCCCGGTTTGTGAATGCGCTTCCGATTCGAGGCGATAAACGTAAACTGAAGACTCCGTGTCGCGGACGAGTTTTGCATTCGCGATCAGCTCTTCGAGATTAGCTCTCGCTGCTTCGAGAACGGTTTCAGTATCAGCGGTTGCGGTGGTGTTGAAATCCGCTTCCGGACGTGTGACGCGGAGAAAACTATTCGGGTTCGCACGCAGGAACTCTCGCACCTCCGATTCGTACGCGACGTCGTACGGGAAGCACGCGATCTCCTTCGCGTTCGAGCTGTTCGGATGCAGTGCCTGGAACGGCTTGATCAGGACCACCAATTTCTCCTAAAAATCAATTTATCGAGGCTCGGTTCACGTTCATCGGATGCAGCGTCGGCGTTGGCGAGCCCGTCGACTCGGGGAAGGGCGGCGTCGGTGTGAATGATGGATCGGCGAAGGGCTGATTTGTATTGAACTGCTCATCCGCTTTCCGATTCTCTTCTTCGATCTGCCGCATCAGCTCGTCCGCCGAGCTTTTCTTATCGATCTTCCATTCGCCGTCCTCGAGCACGAAAAAGACCGTCTGCCAGAATCCCATCGGGTCTTTAACTTCCAGCGTCGCCTTTTCGCCCTCGATCTTCTCGTTTCGAAATTCGACAGTTCGTTGCTCTTCCTGGAAAAGCGTCTCGCGTTTAACGATGTCGTCGACGGTCACGCCCTGCGACTTCGCCTCCTGCTCGTGCAACTTCAGCGTCTCGCGCGAAAGCAGTAACTTCATCGTCGTGATGTCCTTTTTTTTGATCGCCTTCGTGTACGTCTTGAAAGTTTCGAGAGGCGTTGCCGGCTTATCTTCGCCGGCGCAGCCGGACGAAGCGGCGGAAACCGCTAAGATCAACAACATCAACCAATTACGCATTACCAAAAGCATCGGGAATTCCCAACTGTGCTAAATTGTTCAAAACGAAAATTATATCTCAACAGCAGGGGGCAAAAAACTTGTGCGACGCGAAAAACTCAGCGAAACGGAGCTTAATGAATCTTTAGCAACGCTTGATGGATGGAAATTCGCGGACGATCAGATCCGGACGAGACGCGAATTTGACAATTTCGCGTCGGCGTTGGAATTCGTGAACAAAGTCGGCGAACTCGCAGAAACTGCCGATCATCATCCGGACATAACCTTCGGCTGGGGATACGCCGAGATAGCACTCACGACGCACGATCGCGGCGGAGTCACGGATGCGGATGTTGCACTGGCGGAAAAGATCGATCGAATCTAGATCCTGTCGATGATCGCATTCAGCGTCGCGGACGGCCGCATTGCGGCGTACGCTTTTTCCGGTTCCGGATGATAATAGCCGCCAACGTCTTGCGGCTTTCCCTGAGCGGCGATCAGCTCTTCATTGATCTTTTTTTCGTTTTCCCGCATCGCTTCGGCTACAGGAGCGAATTGCGCTGAGGCCTCACCGTCTGAAGTCTGTTCCGCAAGAGCTTCGGCCCAGTACATCGCGAGGTAGAAATGCGAACCGCGGTTGTCGATCTGGCCGACCTTTCTCGCCGGCGACTTGTTGTTTGCCAGGAATTTCGCGTTCGCTTCGTCCAGGGCATCCGCCAGGATCTGTGCTTTTTTATTGTTTTGGGTCTGAGCCAAATGCTCGAAACTCGCCTGCAAAGCCAAGAATTCGCCAAGCGAATCCCAACGTAAATATCCTTCCTTCTGAAACTGTTCGACATGCTTCGGTGCGGAACCTCCGGCTCCGGTCTCGAACAATCCGCCGCCGTTCATCAATGGAACTATCGAAAGCATTTTTGCGGAAGTACCCAGCTCAAGGATCGGGAACAGGTCGGTAAGATAATCACGCAGGACGTTCCCGGAAACCGAGATCGTGTCCTTTCCTTCGCGCCCGCGTTTTAGCGTTTCCGCCATCGCATCTTTGACGTCCATGACCCGGATGTCAAGTTCGGTTGTGTCGTGATCGGCGAGATATTTCTCAACCTTTTTTATGCTCTGCGAATCGTGAGCCCGTCCCTTATCGCGCCAGAAAATGGCGGGCGTGCCGGAAAGCCTTGC
>JAICPV010000047.1 GCA_025929655.1 Pyrinomonadaceae bacterium | reverse complement strand
TTGGCCGAATACACCTCGAATTCCTTCCGAGCGGCGGCGACCTCGAAGGTTTCCGTGAATTCGTTCTCGCAATGCGTTTCTCGTTGGAAAAAAGCGGCCGAGCTTCAAGGAATCGGCCGCTTTACGAAAACGGCAATTCGCTACTCAAACGGTCACGAATGGGGGAATTGGACTGTTTCGTATCGGCGATTCTATTCGCGATGATTTTCCGAGTCAAGAAAAAACGTACTTGTGTTTGTCCTTAGGGCGACCGGTTTGCATTTCTTTAATTTCATTTCGTCATTTTGAGGCTACGAAATCCTCGTCGGCTAATGCGCCGTTCAAATACAAGGTTCGCGAACGGTTCCCGAAACGATACCTCCGGCTCGACACATTCAGCGAATACGCGCTGCCCGTCGGGACCGCGAAGAACTGGTAGTAACCGAAGGAGTTGGTGAATACCGTTCGTGTCACGCCGAATGGATCCGTTAGCGACAGGGTGGCCTTTGCGATCCCTCCCCCTTCTCGCGTTAGCGCTCGGCCGCTGATGGTCACCATAGCCGGGACTGGGGCTTTTGCGAAATCGACGCCCCCGGCGTTACTCGTAAGGGGATCGATGATTGCGCTGATCGGTTCGAAAAGTCCTTCGCCGAACGGCGCGACCGAGAACGATCCGTCAGCGGGCAGATCCGTAAACGAATAGTTCCCAGCCGCGTCGGTCGTCGTAGAATTGCTCGCTGAGCCCTCGATATTGACGCCCGTCCCCTCGATCCCGATACCTTTCTCGTCGGTGACTCGTCCATTAATGCCGAACACGCTTGGCGTCCCGACGAACGCGAACGTCTGTTCGCCGATCAGGTTGGTGATCGTCTCGCTGTGTTCGCTGAACGTATAGCCGTGGAGTTTCGGCTGGACGTTGTAGTTGCCGCCTGGCGTCAGGCCGAGGAAGCAGAAATTACCGATCACGTCGGTGTACGTGTACTGAACGTCGGTTCCTGTCAATTGGACAAGCACTTCGCTCAAAGGCTCGCCGTCGGTGTCGATCGCTACACCGGTGATGGATGCGAAGTCCTCTCCGATCCTTTCGGCCGGAGGGCCGGACTGATACACCAGAACGAACGGACCTCCCAGCACCGGAACCTCTGCACAGACCGTACGCGTCGTAAAGTTGCGACTTATCGTGCGATCGACGAACGCTCCGCCCTCGACGTGAAGCAGGACGGCATGATCGAAAGCGGCGGAGGTCGAAAAGGCCGAGGCTGAGACTTTCAAGCATACCTCGACGGGAGCGAGATAGCTGGCTGTACTTGCTATTTGAAATGCGCGCGCGTCGGCTGCGTAGCCGGCAGGTAGGCGTCCGACCGTTGGTCCCCAAAGCGGGATCAGTGTGGTTGCGCCGCCGACACCGACAGACGCGTATGTAACGCGTGTCGCCCCGAGGTTTACAACCCTGTCGGATCCTGTGGTGTGGGGAAATTGAAACGAGCGCCCCCACGAGATCGAACCGGCGGGCACCTCGCGGACCGTTTGCAGGTCACTCCCATCCGTTGCGTTTACAACAACGATTTGCTCGATACCTTCCGGCGAAAACGGATACTGCCGGTACGCTATTTTGGTTCCATCGGGGGACCACGCCGGTTTCACCAGCATCGCGTCGCTCCTTATTGTGGTCGGATTCGCACCCGTGCTCGACATGACGACCAGCGCCCCGAACTGATGAAATCCACCACGAAATGCGATCTTTGTTCCGTCGGGGGACGCCGACGGGGCCCGGGCGGATTCCGCGTTGCCCGTCAAGTTGGCCAAAATGCTACCGTCGACGTTGACGGCATAAATGTTAAGAAAGCTCAAAGTCGTCGTGGCGGCCGAGAACGCTATTCTGTTGTTGCTAAGCCATGTTGGATGTGTCTGGTTCGCTAGGCCGGGCGTCGGAACCGAAAACACCGATCCGTTCGCGTTTCGCACTCTGATCGCCCGTCGTCCGGACGATATCTGAACAAACGCGATCTTCGTTCCGTCTGGCGACCACTCCGGGTGCAAATGGTCGAGCGTTGCGCTTCCTCTGATCAAATTCACCTCGTTCGATGCGTCCGCGTCGCTGACATACAACCCTTTCCCTCCGGACCCTGTAGGCGTTTTCGTGTAAACAAGCTTCTTCCCATCGCGTGAAACGGAAACGTCGGTCGCCGTCAGCGTTTGGGGGAAAAGCGCCGCCGCGCTTCCGTCGGCGTTCACGCTGCCGATCGTTCCGCTGCGCGCGTAGACGATCCGGCCCTGGAGCGACGACACCGGGGTCGCCGCAAAGTCTACGGTCCGATCGGCATTGGTGATCGTCACCTGAGCGCTGGACGGGGAGAACGTCCAACCGATATGGACCGGTGTCACCTCGTAAATTCCCGGCGGCAGATTGCCCCTGAAATCGTACGTGCCGCATGTGGTTAGGCTGAAAGTCCTTGCACCGCTGAGTCGCATCTGGACGCAGGGCAGCGGGGACTCGTCAACCGCCGACGTAAGCCGCCCGGAGATGTTGAACCTGACCTTGGTCCCGACGAAGTTCTGATTGGTCTGAATGGTCGTGAGATTCGTATACGTCCGGCCCGCCGGCGCAAAAGCGTAGCCCGTGCGGACGGTCGGGGTCACGGTGTAATCGGACTGGCTGGATAGATCGTTGAATCTGTATTCGCCGTTGGAGTTCGTGGTCGCCGCCGCCGAGCGGCCGCCGGAGAGCTGCACCACGAGGTTCCCTAACGGAGCGCCGCCATCGTCGGTGACCCGGCCCGAGATCGACAACACCAGAAGAGACACGGCCTTGCATTGCGAGAATTCTGACGTGTCGTTGTCCGCGGACGTTGCTGTCGCGGTTATGAAATGCCCGATAGGGGTCTCGATCGGGAAGGTCACATCGAATGCCTTCAGGGATGACGCATCGGTGCTGACGGCGACCGAGCCGAGATATGTTTTGCCCTCGCCGTATCCGGAGCCGTCGCATGCCGGATTCGCATAGAAATCCAGTCGATGCAATTGGCTCGCGGTGCTGTTCAACGTTCCCTTTATGTTTGTTGCCCCGGCCGATGAGGCCGCGGCGTTTAGCACCGGAAAGTTTTGGAGATGATTTGGCCCATCATCCTGGTCGCCCGGATCATTGGGCGTCGGTGGGCATGGAGAAGTATAAGGGGTGAGGTCGATCCCGCACTGCGTGTTCGAGTGGATCGAGTTGCCCCTGATCGCGTTGTTGACCGCGATGCCGTTTACCGTCGCGAAAATGGATATGCCGGTGCTGTTGAAAGCGACAACGTTTCCGGCGCCCGGTTCGGGCCCCCCAATGGTCGTATTGGAACCGTAAACGTTCATGGCCCGTTGGTTAGGTACCGGCAAAATGCCGGCCGCATCGGTACCGATCCGGTTTCCCCGAATGATGTTGCCGGGACCAAAAACTCTTATCGCCGTCTCATTTCCCGAGATCAGATTGCCCGCCCCCGCCGAAGTCCCGCCGATCGTGTTTTCGGCGGAGGAAATGGTTATGCCGGTAGCGGTCGGACCTGCCAGGTCGGCCGTGCCTGCGGCATTCGTGCCGATATAGTTGCCCTGGATCAGATTAAAGGTGGGAGCACTGGCGTTGCTGTTGCTGGTCATTTCGATCGCTTTGCCGGAAGCCACGATCACGTTCCTGTCTTCGGGGTCCGTGCCACCGATGAGGTTATCGGTCGAACCGGTGCCGGAAATCGCGATACCGATCGAGGCATCGCGTGCTTCACTTCCCGCCGGATCCACCCCTATATAGTTGCCCTGGATCACATTGCCGCCGCCACCGGATATACTGATGCCGAAGTCGAAGCGGTTGATGACCAGGCCTTTCACTGTACTGCTTCCCGTGTTGATCGTCAGGCCCCTTGTAGTTTGACCGGCGGCGAACGGCAACCCGGCGCCGCTTAGTTCGACGATCGGGCTGCCGGCAAAGCCGGGTTGGGTGGTGGCGTCGATGATCACGGGTTGAGTTATCGTGGGCAGATCCGACGCGGGTTCGATGGTGAATGGCCCGGAGCCGGGAATATTGAAACTGATTAACTCGGTGGCAAACGTGCTGTTCGAGCTCAAAATGGCTTGACGAAGAGAACCGACGCCGCTGTTATTCGCGTTCGTGACAATGAACGGGTTGAGAATGCTGAACGATGAGCTTTCGGTAGGGGGGAGGCCCTCAACCGAGGCTATCAGCGTGTAGCCGCCTCCTGCCGCGTTGACGCGAAGGTCGTTGAAAGAGGCGACGCCCTGGATGGTGTTCTTTGTCAATGTTCCGCCAATCGTCCCGCCCGAAGGGTTGTTCCCGAGTGCCACGGTGACCGGACCCCCGCCTATCACGGGATTGCCGAATTGGTCCCGCACCTCGACCGAAGGGGGCGGTGCAATAAACGCATGCATCAACGCGTCGGTCGGTTGCGTGACGAAGACGAGATTCGTTGCGGGACCGGGGAAAATAGTGAAGCCAACACTCGTCGCGGGGGCGAGGGATCCCGAAGAGGCCCGCAAGGTGTAACCGCTTCCGCTGCTGTCGATGCTCAGGTCATTGAACGTGGCAATGCCGTTGACGGCGTTTCTTGTTACCGTGCCGGAAAGAATCCCCGGCGGGTCCCCCGCGTTGTTTTGAATGGAGATGGTGACGGGACCTGTCGCACTCACGACGGTCGCGCCGGATGCATCCTGAACCGCCACCTGGAACGCCGGGATGCTTTGGCCGGCGGCGGCGCTTGCGGGCTGAGAAATAAGGGCGAGGCGCGCCGGAGCGTTAAAAACGGTAACGGTCGCGTCGGCCGTAGCTCCGAAAAGGTCTGTCACACGGACGGTGTCGGTGACGTTGCCGGTCGCCCCGGCCGCGTACAAGCCGGTCGAAGAATTGATCGTCGCACCGGAGTTGTTCACCGGAATCGAAAACGAATAGCTCGGAAACCCTCCACCGCCGGTGAATTGTTGAGTTCCCCCACTGGTGACATTCGCAGTCGACGGGGAGATCGAAACCTCGGGCGGACACGTGTCGCCGGCGGAAAAATCCCAAGTTGTTAGGTTGTTTCCACCGCTGTCTGTGCCGCTATACACTTTCTTCACTGCGCCGCTGCCGCCCATGTCCTGGACGTCGACATCGACCAGGCGGTACCGTCCGGTGCCGTTCCACGGGCGCTGGGTCCCACTGACCGTCGAACGGATAAGGATCAAATCATCCCCAGGACACGCCGCGCCCCCGCCCTGCAGATCCACCACTCCACTGTTCGATAATGTGCCCCCTAGCGTGATCGTCGTCGACGAATCATTGCCAAGCTTCCCATTCGCACCGACCGTCACCGCACCGGCTGATAGATTGCTTCCGTGTCCGAGATAAAGAGTGCCGCTTGTGACGTTCAACGCTTGGCTCGTGCCGAGGATCATGCTGGTAGCAGCAGTAAGCGCCGTGCCAACCGGTTTGTTTACTGTAAACGTCCCCGTGATGTTTGCGCCGCCGTTGTTCGTAAATGTCTGCGGTCCGGCGCCATTGAAAGTGATGGCGGAGTTCCCTCCATCCGCCGCCGGTTCTGTAACGACGTTTCCTTTCGCCTGAACCGGACCAATCGTCACCGAACCGTTAGCGAACGTCAATTGTCCGTTCACGACGAAATTGCCCTGCAGGCTTACGGAACCGTTGGGGTCGAGGAGATCGAATCTCACGTTGTTGAAATTCGTTGGCGGTGTCGATGGCACCGTAATGGAGTAGCTGGGATGGATGCTGTCGAATATGACCGTTCCACCGTTGTGAGCGAATGTGCCGGCCGAATAAGCAAGGACGAAACCCAACCTGGTATTTCCGGAACTCGCAATGAATGTCCCCCCCGCGATCTCCACGCGATGGTTTATGTTGAGCGTCCCGCTCCCGCTGTTGAACTTGCCCGTGTTGTCAACCCGGAGCGTCCCGTTGACGCCGTTGATCGACTCGTCCGGGCAGATCGTGGTCGTCCCGCTGGACGCATTGAATTCTCCGCCGGAGATTGTCGCCGACAGGCACGAGAGCGTCGCATTGCCGCTTTCCATCGTGAACGTTCCCCCGGTTAACCGGAAACTGCCGGTGAGCAAATTAAAGTCGCCGCTTCCGATGTGAAACAGGCCGCTGCTTTGATCGAGGGCATTGATCGTCGACGCCCCGTGCCCGATCTTCAAACTCGCGGTCGGCACCTCGATGTTTCCATTTGCGAGCGTGATCGCGCCGGACCGCGCGAGCGCTGTTCCGGTGACCGTCACGGTGACATTCGAATCTTCGAGCCGTACGTGCGGCAGCGACGCGGTCGCTGGCCAGTCTATCGATCGGCCCGCCGGACCGTCTTTTATCAAAAGAACCGCGTTCCCACCGACCGCGTTATTAAAGCTCCCGTCATCCGCGTTTCCGAAGGCCGCCCCGATATTCACGGGGCCTTCCGCTTTGAGCACCGAACTGGATCCGGTCGAGTTCACCCCGCCTTCAGTCAGCGTAAGCGCACCTGTGACGCGCACCGTTCGGTTAGAGTCCCCGATTACGATGCGGTGACCTTCATCCTTATTGATAGTCAGGTTGTTGAATTTAACCTCGCTCCCTGTCATCGATAGCGATCGGTTCGTGCTGTAAAGAACGACCGTTCCGTCGCCCCCATCACTATTGAACACATTTGAAGCGAAGTTCAGATCACCCCAGACTTCTATCGTGCTGGAAACAGCGTTAAATGAGCCACCGTTGAACCGTGGGTGGCCGACGACAATAATTGCGCTTCCTCCATTAAAGATTCCACCCGTTTGATTGAATACGGACAAAATGTTTATTTGAGCACCGCCCGCATCGAACGTACCGCCGGCGAGATCCAATCCTCCGCCGACTCCCGGACTTCCGAACGTCAACAATCCATTGCCGGCCTTGAATTTGCCGCCCGACTGGGACGACGTGTTGTTGAATATCGCGTTCACACCCGGCGCCATCGTGATGGTTCCGGTGAGATCAGCATCCGTTGCAGAGTAGGCGGGGGCGATAGTTAGATTAAAGGTGGTAACGTTGACGTCGATCGTCGCATTTTTCGTACTTGTACCGTCGAAGACGACCGCGCTGCCGCTGTTCGGCAATGTGTTGTCGCACCAATTCGCGGCTTCCGACCAGTTGTTCGTCGATCCACCGCCGTCCCAAACCTTCTGGCCGGCCGGGCAGGCAATATCGGCGAATACCGTGAAAGGCAGGGCTTGTACTGGCGTTCGCGAAGCAACGAACATCTTCGAAGCGAATTCCGAAAAGGAGGGCCCCGCATCATACACAATCGCCGCCTGGCAGGGAGCCCCAGCGGCCACGATGAGGGACAGCCCGCGCCCGAAGTGGGCAAACCAAACCCGAAACTTACTTCGAATTCGTCCTTCGCTTGTCATCTTTTCGCTCCTTTGGCGCCAGCGCGAGTGCGGGGTCGGTCGGTTTCTCATCCTTTCTGCCGCAAGCGGGACAGACGCCCGCCGGGTGTCGGTGCTGCACAACCACAGTTTCCCTGGTCGCTGTCCTGATCCTTGTTCTTTTTATCCAACCCATCCGTCGCCGATCAAACCTATTGATTTTTCCCGTTGAGGAGTTCTATTCTTTGGGGTACTCAAAAGTCCTTTGGCATTTCTTTGGAATTTCTGTGCCGATATGTCCGGTGATATCAAGCATTTCTACGAGTTCGGTGATTTCCGGTTCGATTCGGGAAAACGTGTTCTATGGAGGAACGGGTCGCTGGTTCCATTGAAACCGAAGGAAGGCGCACTCTTATTGGTGTTGCTCGAGCGCCGGGGCGACCTGCTCGAGCGCTCGGAACTGATCGGCCGCGTTTGGAAGGACACGTTCGTCGAGGAAGGAAATCTCAGTTACACCGTCTCCAATCTCCGAAAAACGCTCGGGGGAAACGGGAAAAACGGCTTCATCGAAACGGTCCCAAGACGCGGGTACCGTTTCACCGCCGAACTTCGCGATTCGTGGGACGAGGGTGAATGCGGGGTGCTCTACGAACGCGACACCGTTTCGGAGACCGTTATCGAAGAGATCCATTCGAGCAACCCGTCACGCATGGTGGTTCCACCGTCACCGGGAGCCTTTTTTTCAAGATCAGTTTCCAGATCCCGAATGGCGATTGCCGCGATCGCGGTTGTCGTTATGTCTTCCGCCGCTGTGGCCTGGAGATTCGCGGTATATCCCGGCGAAACAAGGAAGCCGATACGATCTATCGCGGTATTGCCATTCAGGGACATAGATGATTCATCGCGCGCCTCGCGGCGGGGAATGGGCCTCGCCGACATCCTTACGACACGGTTGAGCGGTTTGAAGCGAGTTGCCGTCCGGTCTTTCGACTCTGTCGCCCGTTTCGAAGACACCGAGCGGCGGCCCGCGCTTGTTGGGAAAGAATTAGCCGTGGATGCAGTTCTGGAAGGCACGGTTTATCAGGTGGACGACAATATCCGCGTCACCGTAAGGTTTGTTAAGGTTCTTGACGGCAGCGCGATCTGGACGGGTGAGTTCTCGAAACCATTAAGCGACGAGCTGCTGCTGCAAAGCGAGATCGCCATGCGCGTCGCTGACGGGCTTTCTTCTAACCTCGATCCGGATGAACGCCGCAGGCTGACCAAACGCTACACGGACAATCGCGAGGCGTACGAAGCCTACCTGCGAGGTCGTTTCTATTACGATAAGCGCGACCCCGCATTCGACCCGGATGCGATCGCCGAATTCGAAAAAGCTATAGAGCTTGACCCGAATTACGCCCTCGCGTTGACCGGTCTCGCTGACGTTTACCCGGGCTACGCCGAGCGGATACCCGAAAAGCGAGCGGGCAGATACGACCACGCCAAACAGCTACTCGAAAGGGCCCTCGCGCTGGATGAGGAACTCTCCGAAGCCCACACCTCGCTAGCGTGGATCAAGCGGGTTCACGACTGGGATTGGGACGGCTCCGAACGGGAATTCCGGCGGGCGATCGAGCTGGATCCGAATTCGTATCAGGCGCATATGTGGTACTCGCTCCTGTTAGTTATTTTGGATCGAAACGATGAGGCCCTAGCCGAGATCGAAAAGGCCAAAGAGCTTGCCCCACTTTCACCGGCAGTTGTTTCGAACTATTTCTCGGTCCTTTATTTCAGACAGGAAAACGACCGGCTTTTGGAGTTGGCCGAAGAGGAGAAAAAGCTAGGGGTTCGCGAATACAATTCTATGCGCACTTTCGTGCAGGCGTATATGCGGCTGCGTGAGTACGACAAAGTGATCTCGACCATAAACGAATACAACACACGCACCGGTGAGAAGAGATTGCTTAGCGAGCTTGCTGCCGCGCATGCGTTGAAGGGCGACACCGCAATGGCCGAACCGTTGCTCGAAGTGCTTAGAGTCTCGGCTGCGAAAAGTGCAGAGCAATCGTACCGGTTGGCTACGCTGTTTGCGCAGATCGGACGACGTGAGGAGGCACTCGGACTGTTGGAGAAGTGCTTCTACGAGCGCGACGCGCGTATTCTGTGGATCGCGGTCGAACCGCGGTTTGCTTCGCTACGCAGCGAGCCCCGTTTTCAAGCCATCCTAAAAAAAATGAACCTGCCCTCGGCGTGACCCTGAGGACCGGCTGAGGATGCCGCGGCGAACGGAACACTGACAATCAGTTCGCCGACATCATGTCGCACGACAACGTCGAGAACCGTGGCGGATGCCGGACGGACCGAACGATTGAAACGAAGTTGCTTTGTGTTTGGTTTTCTCGGCGTAGTCGTCGATGGAGGGTGTGGGGTAGTTGGTCGATTCTTCGGTGAGCAGTTCGGTGCGGAAGAATTAAAGTTGAAAGTCAACGAATTCGCCGATCACGTTGTAAGCAACAAAATACAAGTGTCCAAAATTCGATGTTGCCCGATATGCGGCAAGATCTTTTGCGCAGGCCGTACCGACACGAAAGCATTTTCAAAGCAATGCGCCACGGCATTACGGCAAAGGAGATGGCTCGAATCGAACCGCGAAAAGCATAACGAACAGCGTCGCCTGAATCGACGGTACAAGCAGTCCCTCAAACAACGAAAAGAAGTTCTCTGGGAGGATCAAAATGGCACTTTATAAACGCGGTGATTGGTTCTGGATGGATGCCGTGATAAACGGGTATCGC
>JAICPV010000482.1 GCA_025929655.1 Pyrinomonadaceae bacterium | reverse complement strand
CAATTCTTATATGGCTAGTTGCCATGTTCTTTGTTCCAGATTTTGACGGATTTATTCACCGAACGGCTCTGGTTGTCTTGGCTGTTTTATTAGTACTGCATATTTTTGTTTATATCGCGTTCATCAGCGATATGAATGCGCGGGCGAAGAAGGCAGCCGGAGCCGGAACAATTAGATATTTAATTGGTCCCGACCGAGTTAGATCTTCGTCGAAAATGGTAACTTGGGAGTCTCCTTGGTTGAGATTTTCGAAGGTAGTTGAAGTGGAATCAGGCCTTTTGTTCATTTCAAACTCCGATGACCTTGTGGTAATACCGAAGCGCTTCCTACAGGGTCCGCTGCTGACCCGAACTCGTAAGATTGTGACCGAAAACGCCACTGGAAGGATCGAGTTGTTCAACTCAAAGTAATGGTTGATTTTCTAAATCTATTGAGCGAACGAATCATCGTTTTTGACGGAGCGATGGGCAGTAATCTGCAGGCGCTGGATCTGTCGATCGACGATTGGGGCGGGCCGCAGTTCGAAAACTGCTCGGAGAACCTGCTTTATACGCGGCCCGACGCGATCGAGACGGTGCATCGCGGATTTCTGGACATCGGTTGCGACGTGATCGAGACGAACAGCTTTGGCGGAAGCGAGGTAGTTTTAACTGAATTCGGGATTGCCGATAAAACCTACGATGTAAATAAAAAAGCCGCAGAGCTAGCTAAACGGCTCACCAACGATTACTCGACGCCGGATAAACCACGGTTTGTCGCCGGTTCAATCGGGCCGGGGACGAAACTTCCGACGCTAGGGCATATAACTTACCGAGATCTTAAGGATGCGTATCGCGAGCAGGTTCGCGGGCTGATCGATGGCGGAAGCGACCTGCTGATCGTTGAAACCTGCCAAGATCTTTTGCAAACAAAGGCCGCGCTTGCGGCGATCTTCGAACATTTTGAAAAAAGCAAAATAAAGCTGCCCGTGATCGCCCAGGTCACGATAGAAGTATTCGGCACGATGCTCAACGGCACCGAGATCGGAGCCGCACTAACCGCGCTCGAGCCGTTTCCGATCGATGTGATCGGTATGAACTGCGGCACCGGGCCTAAGCATATGACTGACAGTTTTCGCTATCTGTGCGAAAACTCGCCTCTGCCTGTTTCCGTGCTTCCGAATGCCGGCTTGCCCGAGGTCCGTGACGGCCAGCAATATTACGACGAAACGCCTGAGAGCTTTGCCGCCCAAGTGGAGCATTTCGCTAAGGATTTCGGCGCGAACATCGTCGGCGGCTGCTGCGGTACGTCGCCGGAACATATCAGGCTGCTTGTCGAGCGCCTCGGCAGTCTTTCACCGAAACGGAGAAACGCGAAACTCGCGCCCTCAGCTTCCTCCATTTACTTTCAACAGCCATACACCCAGGACGCGTCGTTTCTGATCGTCGGCGAACGTGTGAACGCTTCCGGCTCGAAAAAAATGCGCGATCTGCTGGATGCGGAGGACTGGGACGGCCTTGTTAATCTTGCGAAGTCGCAGGAAAAAGAAGGCGCGCATATTCTTGACGTGAACGTCGACTTCGTCGGCCGCGACGGCGTTTCCGATATGCACGAGCTTGCTTCACGCCTCGCGACGAGCGTGAAGATCCCGCTGATGTTCGATTCGACGGAGTGGGAAAAAATGGAAGCCGGCCTGGAGCATGCCGGCGGAAAATCTATTCTTAATTCGACGAATTACGAAGACGGCGAGCCGAGATTTTTGAAAGTTCTCGGACTCGCGAAGGAATATGGAGCGTCGGTCGTCATCGGCCTAATCGATGAAACCGGGATGGCCCGTACCGCTGAAGATAAGCTCAGGATCGCGCGTCGTGCATACAAACAGGTTCTCGAAAACGGAATTCCAGCACACGATATTTTTTTCGATCCGCTGGCATTGCCGATCTCCACCGGGATCGAAGAGGACCGCAAAAACGCGGACGAGACGATCAAGGCGATCCGCCAGATCCGATCGGAAATGCCGGAAGTAAACATTATTCTGGGCGTTTCGAATATCTCGTTCGGGTTGAACCCCGCCGCACGTGTTGTATTGAATTCGGTATTCCTTCACGACTGTGTCGAGGCGGGAATGAATTCCGCTATCGTAAATGCATCGAAAATCCTGCCGCTGATCCGTTTCAACGAGCACGAGATCGACACCGCCCGCGACCTGATCTACGACCGGCGAAAGTTCGACGGCGATATTTGCACTTACGATCCGCTCGCGGAATTTTCGACGATGTTCGAAGGCAAGTCAGCCCAATCGATCAAGCCGGACATCTCGAATCTGCCGATCGAGGAAAAACTAAAACACCACATCATCGACGGTGAAAAGATCGGGCTGGAAGATGCACTTAAAGAGGCACTTGAAAAATATCCGCCGCTCGACATCATCAACAATATTTTACT
>JAICPV010000390.1 GCA_025929655.1 Pyrinomonadaceae bacterium | reverse complement strand
GCTTCCGGAGAACTAAAAGCACCGATCGTCATCGGCCGCGATCATCTGGATTGCGGCAGCGTCGCCTCGCCGAACCGGGAGACGGAGTCGATGAGGGACGGCTCTGATGCGATTGCCGACTGGGTCTATCTAAATGCGATGATCAATGTCGCGGGCGGGGCGACCTGGGTCTCACTGCACCATGGCGGCGGTGTCGGTATCGGTTACTCCCTTCACGCCGGCCAGGTCATCGTAGCCGATGGCACCCCCGAAGCCGCGAAACGCATCGAACGTGTCCTCACGACCGATCCCGGCATGGGCATTATTCGCCATGCTGACGCCGGTTATCAAGAGGCAATCGATTTTGCCGGGGATAACGGTATCGAGATCCCAATGAACTAGGTGTTGGATATTCACTTGTTGCATAGCATCCAACTTAGTGCCTCAAGTATCATAGAGGCTTCCTCAGCTTTGCAATCAAATCTAACGGAGTTGAAGTATGTTTAATCGAATTCTTTCATTCGCGTTTTGCCTATTATGCATTTCGCTCTCGAGCTCATTCGCACAGGCACCTGTTGGATCGTCGTCCACAAAAATAGCAGTCATTAACAGCTATGCATTCGGCGACGAAAAGGCAGGAATTTCAAGATTTGTCGAGGCGATCAAATCGGTGAATGCGCCTTTTGTTACAGTCAACACCGATCTGAACACGATGAATACTCGTCTTCAAACCCTGGCGAAGGAGATCCAGACGGCTCGTGAGCAATTAGCCAGAGGCGTAGCAGTTGACGAAAAAAACATCCAGACGAAAATAGATGAAGCCGAAAAATTGCAGCGAGAAATCAAATTCAAACAGGAAGATGCAAAAGCGCAATATGAAAAACGCTATCAGTCTGTCGTTGGGCCTGTTATGCAGGCGATAGGTACGGGGCTGCGGGATTATGCGAAATTGAAGGGTTTCGGCCTCATCTTTGACGCTTCAAAAGACGAGCGCGGTTTCCTTGTTGCGATCGGTGACGAGAAGGTAGATGTCACAAAGGACTTCATCGCCTTCTACAACGCGAGAAACGCTGCGGCACCGTCGGCAAAACCTTAGTTATGGACCGGCGACAAGGATTTACGGCGCCGGGTTGTCTTTGATGTACTTTTCAAACTTTTTCCTGTCGGGGTGTTCCGTCACCTTGTTAAGAAAAAGTTTATATTCCCGTGATGCAAGGTCTTTCGCACCGGCTCGGTCGTAAAGGGTGGCGAGCAGTAAATGCGAATCCGCCATCCCAACGGGGTCCAACTCAAGGGCTTTGTTCAATGCATCCACGCCCAGTGAACCCTTCTTCGCCTGAAGATAGGCAGTCCCCAGAATCTGGTAAGCGCGTGGCGATTTACCGTCGCTTGCGACTGCCTTTTCTGCAATAGCTATCGCTTCATTAGATTTTATTTGAGCCAGATAAACGCGGCCGAGGCTGATCATCGCCGGATGAAAGTCCGGCCGGAGTGCTATCGCTTTTCGAAAGGCGTCTTCAGATTCTGCGTAAGACTTTTTAATGAAAAAGATCGAACCGAGTTTTGCCCAGACGGTAAAATCCGACGGGTCAACCGAAACGATCTTCAAAAGAGAATCGAGAAGACGGTCCTGGTCGTTTGCCTTTTCCGCATCAACCGCCTTTCTATAAAGATCGGCGGTCTTGGCATTTGGCGGATACTGGTATTTTGCAGAAACCACCCCGGGTGCGGACGGTCCGTCGCCCGGATGTGCCCTCACGTCAAAATCTTCCCGCTGCTGAATCGCTCCGAGGTCGGAGATCTGGCGTCTTCCGACTTCGGTGCTATCGAGATAGACGACGATCGTGGCGGCGGAGTCAGGGCGGGTGCGGCGAAAGCAATAATTTCCGGATTTATCCAGTATGACTCTCTTTTCCGGCTGGCCGCGCTCGGTGTATCCTACCGAGACCTTCAGCAGCTTTTCGTCTTGATCAAATCCCAAAAGCGTCACTTTCCCGAAAACGTACGGTATCGCTCCCCAGGCCTCGCCGAACGAAGGTACGCCGCTAGCGCGGCTGCATATTTCCAGGGCTTGGGCGTTCGTGCTTTTAGCGAACCCGACACTCATCAATATCACGACAATGGCAAAAGCTTTTTTTTTCATATTACCGTACCGGGTTCTCTCTGATGTATTTCTCAAATTTCTTCTTGTCGGGGTGCTCCTTCACTTTATCCAAAAACAGCTTGTATTCTCGTGAGGCGCGGTCTTTCGCACCTGCCCGATCGTAAAGCGCGGCCAGTAGCAGATGTATTTCCGCCGTGCCGACTGGATCAAGCTCGATCGCCTTGTTCAATGCTTCGGCGCCTAGAGTGCCCTTCTTTGCGAAAACGTACGCTTCCCCAAGCAGTTGATAAACGCGAGCGGAATTCGGCTCCAACGTCGCGGCGTGCTTAAGGATCTCGGCCGCGGCGTCATATTGCTTCTGGGCCATCCGCAGCTTGCCGACGTTCACCCATGCGGGCGTGTATTCCATACGGAGCTCCAATGATCGTCGGAACGCTGCGTCAGCGTCATTCAAATTTCCCTGTTCGAAATGAACTGTTCCAAGCTTTGCCCATGCAATGAAATCTTCGGGATCGGCCAGAACGATCTCTTTCAAGATCGTTATCGCTTCTGCCGGCCGCTTGTCCCGTTCCGCGTCCGCCACTTTTCTGTAAAGCCCGATCGTTTTGTCGTTCGGTGGGCGTGTGAATTTGGCGGACACCGTTCCCGGCGAGGCTACCTTTCTGAATTCCGGAGGTGAAACCTCAAAATCCTCACGTTGTTGGCTTGAGCCAAACGATGGCAATGTTCTGCGGGCGGATTCCACTCCGTCCACCTCGACGACGAGCGAACCGCCTCCAGCGCTGCGCTTGAAACAATAAAACCCGGATTTCCCAAGAGACCATCTTTTTGCGTTTTGCTGACCGTCCGAAAATATGACAGTGATCTTCGCGGGTTTTGCGGGATCGGCTCCGTTAACTATTACGCGGCCGTAAACGTACGGAACCTGAGCGATCGGCTAATCGAGGGACGGCATATATCCCGCTACACGACATATCTCGTCAATCTGTGCTAAAGCAGAACCTGTGAAAAAAACGACAAGTCCGGCGGCAGCGAGCGCAAAACGAAAATGAAACATATGTTTAGGT
>JAICPV010000169.1 GCA_025929655.1 Pyrinomonadaceae bacterium | reverse complement strand
GCCGAACAAGATCAAATCGATCGCCCATAAAAAGAACATTACGATCCTGCGGATCACGTCTGCACGCATGCTCGGCGCCTACGGCTTTATGAGCGCCGTTTTTCAGGTGTTCGACCGACATCGCACGGTGATCGATGTTATTTCGACCTCGGAAGTTTCCGTTGCACTCACGCTCGATAACCCGGAGTCTGTAGATAACGTTGTAGAGGATCTAAGACGGTTAGGTGAGGTTGAGGTGGAGCGTGGCTACGCCGTGATCTGCGTTGTCGGCGAAGGTTTGCGGGCTTCCACCGGATTGGCGGCGAAGATCTTTTCTACTATCGCGGACGTGAATGTGGCCCTTGTTTCACACGGTGCATCGAGCGTTAATCTTACCTTCGTGATAAGAGAGAACTTCGTGACCGAAGTGATCAGAAAATTGCATAACAGATTCTTCCCCGCAGCTGAATGAAGAAAGCTATACTATTGATCGCGGCCTTCCTTACGTTTTCCTGCTCCGACGATAGCCGGCGCGAAGCAGCTTTTCCCACTCGTGAACTGACATTGGCCGGGGATTCATTCAAATACCGAATATTCGTTCCGAAAGTTCGCGATCCAAATTCCAAGATACCCGTAATGCTCTACTTGCATGGTTCGGGTGCGCGGGGAACGGACAACCGTAACCAACTTGGGGGCTTTCCCGAATGGATCGAGGAACATCCGGAACGATTCCAATTTGCGATCGTATTTCCGCAGTGCCCGGAAGAAACTTTTTGGACGGCGCCACAGATTGAAAAGGCGCTTGCGGCATTGGACAAAACGATATTCGAGGTAAACGGTGACCAGAAGAAATTGTTCCTTGCAGGGTATTCGATGGGCGCCTTTGGCGTTTGGCAGACGGCAATCGCCAAGCCCGATAAATTTGCGGCGATAATATCGGTGGCAGGCGGTGTCGTGCCATTGGGCGTTGTTTCGGCTACGGACCGCTCATTGTTATCAACGCAGGTCGCGACAGCGTCGGCGTCCCCGGATGTTTTTCAAGCCTATGCGGACGCACTGAAAGACGTGTCGGTTTGGATTGTACATGGCGACGAGGACGACTCGGTTCCTGTCGAGCAATCGCGGAAATTAGCGGCAGCATTCAAAGTTGCCGGGGCGTCGGATCTGAATTACCGGGAACTGCCGGGCGTAGATCATGGGTCGGTCGGAAATGCGTTCCGGGACGAAAAGCTTTTCGAATGGCTGGGTCAAAAGTCAAAATGAATTTATTCGAGCTAACAACGTCGCTGATGAACATTCCTTCCGTTTCCGGCGATGAGGAGGCGGTCGGTTTTTGGCTGCGCGACCATCTGCAGTCTCTTGGGTGGAAGGTCGAGCTTCAAAAGGTTTCTGAGAATCAGAACAACGTGATCGCTTGGCTGAATGACAAGCCGCGGGTGTGGTTCTCAACTCACATCGACACGGTGCCGCCGTTCATCCCGCCGGTCGTCGACGATGAAAAGATATACGGACGCGGCGCATGCGACGCCAAAGGGATCATCGCGGCTCAGATAACTGCTGCAGAGGAGTTGAGGGGTAGAGGAGTAGAGGACATTGGGTTGTTGTACACCGTGGAGGAGGAACGCTCATCCACGGGCGCCCGCGCGGCTAATGAGCATCCGCTGGCGGCGAAATGCGAGTACATGATCAACGGTGAGCCGACCGATAATGAACTTGCGATCGGTTCCAAAGGGTCGTTTCGATTAAAGATCAAAACTACCGGCAAAGCGGCGCATTCTGCTTATCCTGAACAGGGCGACTCGGCCATCGAAAAGCTTCTGGAAATACTTGCGGATGTGCGGCAGACCAAATTCCCGAGTGAGGAATTTTTTGGTGAGACGACCGTCAATATCGGAACGATCGAGGGCGGCGTCGCCCTGAACGTGATCGCGCCGCATGCGGAAGCTGGCTTGCTGATCCGTTTGACCACACCGCGCGAACCTATCGAAAACGCGTTAAAGAACGTGATCCGGGGCCGCGGTGAGATCGAAGTCCTGTCGTGCAGCGAGCCAGTGAAGATGCTCGAGGTCGATGGCTTCAGACAGAAAACGGTTCGCTTCACCACCGATATTCCATATTTAACAAACTGGGGCCAGCCTCTGCTCCTGGGTCCTGGCTCGATCCTTGTCGCACACACAAAGGATGAATTCGTGATGAAGCGCGATCTTACGCAGGCTGTAGAACTCTACTCCGACCTTGCGGTTAGACTCCTCCGGTCTTCTTAAACGGGCTGCGGCTCCCTGCCGGCTAGAGCGATACTACTCGTGCGAGGCGTTGCCCGCGCGCTGCAAGCGACCCGCGTAAGATCGGATGCGTTTCCGGATTTGTTGGTAGCTGGTTGTATTCGTTGCCGTACGGAGAACCCTGTTTCGCAAACCGGTTCAAGTGGATGATCTTATAGATTATTCCTTTTCCCGTGTAACCGTCGTCGGACGAGGGTTCGAAAACGCCGTCTGATACGATCAAGAGGTTCTTCTCGCGGATCATCACTTCGAACGCTTCGATCATCCGCTTCGTCTGCTTTCCGAAATAGCCGTCGACGGTTATCCACCTGCTCGACTCTACGGGGCCTATCGCATTCGAGTAGCGAATGAAGTTGGCCATCTTCATCAGCGTTTGAACCAGCATAACGTCATCCCGCACATTAGGCATGTTTGGGCCTACCGGATAGGAAATGTTGTAAATGGTCGGAAGATCCTCCATACCCAACTTCATTATCTGTGCCATGTTTCCCCCTTGAATCGATAAAGATCACTAAAAGTCGGCTTCCGACCAAGACGCTTTCATAGCTCGGTTCGAAAGCAGGTCGCAAAACTCACATAGGTTGGGACGCCTCATTTTCGCAGAGTGAATTACGGCCTGAGGCGTCCCTTTTTGATATTCCTAATTAGGATTCTGCAGCATTACGAAATGCCGTATCTCTGAATTAACGTTTGTTGTTCCGTCGCCTACGACCGCCCGCACGTACGACGACCAAGTCCCGGGAACGCCCGGACTGCACGTAGCGGTTCCGTCGCCGTTATACGTCGCTTCGGACTCGTTCGTTCCCTGGCCGCAATACCACTTAACGGTCAACGGATCACCATTCGGGTCACTCGCGCTCAGGCTGAGCGTAAGCGGCTGATGGTAATCTCCCTGCCCGTTGTAGAGCAATCCGCCATACGGAACCTCGCAATTGAATCCCGTCACACAATACGAATTCTTGGGGCCCTGCGCCGCCGTCACCAGGAAAGATTCAATATCGATCACCGGTGCCGCATTCGAAGGAGCGCTTGTGACGATAACAGGTACGTTGCGCGTACTGCTTCCGCCCTGAGCGTCGGTAGCCTTCACGCTGACCGTCCGTTCGCCAGGCTGTGGGAAAATTACAACCGCGGTACAGCTCCGGTTATCGCTGCTTACAGTTAGTTGATCCGGTGCCGTTACCGTCCATTGCATACTGCTGCATGGCAGGAAAGCTTGCGTTTCCCAATCGTACGCCGAGGCGGTCACGAAATACTGCACCTGAGCTCCGACTGTTGTGCTTACTGTAGCGATCGTCACGATAGGCGGTGAATTCACCACCTTTAGCGGGAAAGAAAAGATATTCGATTTGCCATCGGGATCGGTTGCCGTCACCTCGATCGTGTAGTCGCCCGAAGCATTGAAAACGGCGCGAGTCGGATCTATCGACGCACCATTCGCTTTTGCGGTGTAGCTTACGTCGCCACCCTCGGGATCTTTGCAATCAAAGAATCCGACGAACCCGCCGCCGGTAGGTCCCAGAAATGTCGGAACGGTGACGTTCGCCCGTGCACTGTCCGTGCTCACAAAGCATTCAGGCTTCAGATTTTCCGCAGCCTTGATCAAAAACGTTTCATCCAAGAAATCTTCATGCGCGTCGACGTCGAATAGATCCATGAAAGCGGATCTGAGTCCTATTCCTGCCTTAACGTGGCCGGATATTGTCCAGAATGGGCTTTGACCGGTCTGCGCCGTACCGACGATCCCTAGGCTGCCGTCCATCGACGGGCCGATCACACCGTAGAGCAAGAGAGCGGCATCGAGCTTGGCATACCCCTCCAAACGGACATTCCCGTCGAAGCTTGCATCAAAGAACTCGTTCGAGAGAGGTGCAAAGGCTGTAAGATCCTTCCAACCCTCGTCCTCGGTCCATTTGATGTAGGGTTTAACGGTCGATTGTGCCGCGGTCGCGAATTCAAACTCCACATGGGCCGTACCGTCGAATCCTATGATCACCTTTATCTCAGGTACCAGCCATACAGGTATAGGGCCGATCATGAAGAAGATCGGGGACATTTTGATCGGATATTCAAATTCCTTACGCAGATGGCCGTCGAACTTTCCGATAACACGCAGATTGCTTTTGTGCACGTAGCCCATCCACGCCTCAACGCGGTCCGCACATGCGAACGGCGGCGTCGCGCATAACTCGATACCGGCACCGATGTTGTAACCTGCCTGAATTTCCACGTCACCGATCACCCTTATGGTGCCCGTACCGCCGAGCTCATCGTCGCCTCCTTCGAGGTTGATCGTCTCGTCGATGTGACGCGTAAATGGGATCTGCTTTCCGATATCGAACTCCGCAGATCTACTTTCCATCGCAAGCCGCTCGCGCTTATCCGCAGTATTTCCTCCGCTGGGCGGCTCAAGCGGCCCGGAGACCTGAAGGGTTCCGCGTTTTATTGTCTCTGTGAACTTGGCCTGGACCGTTTCGAGTGTGTACATACCCCGACTCTTACGTATCGATATTACCTTCCTCAGATAACCGTAAGGCGCGGCCGCGCTCTCTCGGCCTACGATGACGTCATTTACCCTGAGGTTCTTGAGAAGGTTCGTGTCACCGGCGAATACCATTTGACCCGTGGTCATATCGTAGAACGCCAGAGCATCACGGGTTGCCTTATCGGCGATCTTGGTGGTGGGAAACAGCTCGACTTCCTGACAAATCCCGAATACAACCTCCGCCACGAGGTCAGCGTCTGCATTCGGATAATTCGCAAGCAGGAGTTGTCGAAGCTCTTCACCGCAAATGCCGAATTCGGTACGCAAATCATCGGCAACCTGCCAAAGGTTCATTCCTGCGGCTGCCAAAACCCGGACCCGGAGAGCGGCATCCTTTTCGATCAGAAATTTTATCGGCCATGTCCGGCCGAAGCTTGCATAAATGTCGGGCGTGAGATCGATCGATCCTAGCTGGATGCCGGCGGCGGACACCGTAATCCGGTAGGTGGCTCGATTCGAGAAATTCGACTTTGAGGTCTCCCAATTGACGATATAAAAGCTTCCGTACCGGTCGGTCGCGATCCTTAACTTTTCGGACTCTGAAGTTTCGGCGGAGAACGACTTTATGAGCGTACATCCGCTGCTGTCAACGCGGCAGACTTCGACAAGAAGATAATCGAGGTAGGCCGGGTCGAATTTTGAAGGATCGCCGGAACTCGGAGCTAGCGGATCCAAAAAATGGAACGCTGAAGAGTTCTCGAGAAAAGGTCCGAACGGGTCGGATCCGGATTTACTGAACTCGGTTTCGAATGTCGTGAAACCGGCGCCCGCGACTGGGTTGTTGGGACCCATTGTCGCGACAGTAGTAACGAGAAATAAAATTCCGATAAATTTTAGCAGCGGGTTTCTAAGGATATTCATTGTTAACCTCCCTTTTGATTGTCCTTAAACGAATGAGTGTGCGGCCTACCTGTCCGAAGCGGTCGAGGGCGTTTTCCGCTACTCAAGGCGCCGAAATGCTTTCTGTTTCCTGAGTATTTAAGCTATAGACGAAGGGTAGTTCTATGGATTTATCTTCAAATTAACTTCAATTTAGGATTAAG
>JAICPV010000182.1 GCA_025929655.1 Pyrinomonadaceae bacterium | reverse complement strand
TTCCGGATCGATAACACTCGTCGGAATATTCGCATTGCCCGCCGCCGCCTCGAACAGACCGACGCCGATTTCCGACGGCAGGCGATCGAGGTGATCTCGCAGGTTCAGCGGGCATATTGGGACCTGGTCTTCGCCTTGCGCGATCAGCAGAATCGAGTCTCGAATCTGCAATACACGCAGGAGAGCATGCGTCAGATCGAGGCTCGAATCGCCGCCGGATCTTCGGCACCGTTGGCCCGTGCGGAGGTCGCAACCGAGCTCGCTAACCGCGAATCGGAGGTTTTGATCGCGACGCAACAGGTTTCGATCGCCGAGAATAACCTGAAGCAACTGGTGCTGCGAGACGCTGTTTCAGCGGAATGGTCGCAATCCTGGATGCCGACCGATAAGCCCGTTTTTGCGGCCGCGCCGATCGTGCTCGACGAAGCATTAAAGGATGCGATGGACAATCGTTTCGAGCTTCGCCGTCTGAAATTCGCGCAGGACATCAACGCGATCGATATCGATTACTTCCGAAATCAAACCAAACCGCAGATAGATCTGGTCACGACGTTTTCGTTGGATGGTCTCTCACGCGGTAATGTTTCTACCGATACTGTGATAGTTCCGCAATTTCAGGGCAACGACGAGATCTTTCGTCAGCGTTTGAATCTATTGCTTCCACCTGACCAACAGATCCCTCAGGTAAACGTTCCGGTCGCCGGTGCACCGTCGTTTTTCGTCGGCGGATTCAGCCGCTCTCTTAGTAACATTTTTCGGAGCGAGGCACCGAACTATTCGATCGGAGTTACTATATCGTTCCCGTTCAGGAATCGCACCGCTAAAGCAAATCTCGCGGGCGCAGAGATCCAAAAAAACCAGATCGACACCCAAATACGAGCGCAGGAGCAGGTTGTAATCGTCGAAGTGCGAAATGCCGTTCAAGCTGTAGAAACAGCCCGTCAGCGTGTTCTCACCGCCCGCCGGGCAAGGGAAAACGCGGAGATCCAGCTCGAGGGCGAACGCAAGCTCTACGAATCCGGCCGCTCGACAACGTTTCTGCTTTTTCAGCGCGAGAACGCTTTGACCAACGCCCGAAATGCCGAGATCCGCGCAGAAACCGACTACAGCAAGGCGCTCTCCGACCTTCAGCGCGTGACTTCCACCACATTTCGCGTGAACAATATCACGGTCGATTCGCCGACCAAATAACGCTTATCTTCGCAACCGGGATTACTTTCAGTTTCGAAACAAAACTGCGAGAATCTCGGTTGTGAAGATCTCCGCCGTCCTCATCACATTCAACGAAGAAGCGAATATCGCCGACGCTTTGCATTCCGTCGAATGGGCGGACGAGCGCCTGGTTGTTGATTCGAAAAGCACGGACAGCACGATCGAGATCGCTCGTGAACTCGGTGCCCGCGTGATCACGCGTGACTGGCCCGGGTTCAGCAAACAAAAGCAATTTGCGGTCGATTCTGCCGAAAACGACTGGATACTCAGTATCGACGCGGACGAACGCGTAACGCCGGAATTACGGGGTGAGATCGAGAGCCTGAGACAGCGCAATGAGTTAGCCGAAGGCTACAGGATCCCGCGGTTGTCAACCTATATGGGCCGCGAGATTCGTCATTCGGGTTGGTATCCCGATCGACAGCTGCGTCTTTTCGATCGTCGAAAGGGCCGTTGGAATGGCCGGATCATTCATGAATCGTTTGAACTCGAACCCGGCGCAAAAACAGCGGATCTCGAGAATCATTTGCTTCACTTCAGTGTTACCGATGCCGCATATCATCACAAAATGATCGGTGAACGCTACGCGCCGTTGGCGGCCCGGCAGATGCTCGAAAGCGGACGCGGGACATCGAAAACAAAGGTCTTGATTTCCGGACCGGCCGCATTCATTCGCTCGTACTTTCTCAAGCTCGGGATACTGGATGGTTTTCCAGGCTACTGCATTGCCCGCTTTGCCGCCCATAATGCATACTTGAAACATCTGTTGCTCTTGGAGATGCAGCGGTCGATAGCTGGCGAAATTACAACCAATAGGCCGGACGTAACATCCTAAAAATCGAGTCATTCAATGAAAAGATCACTTTTCCTTATCGCGTTGATCGTCGTACTTGCCGGAATGCTCTTTGGCCAAAAGGGCATCGATCCGCAGACCGAAAAGATCAAGAACGACGCCAATAAGTCGACGGCACGCCCCACGGACGTGACCCGCAGTTTCGATTGGGGAAAAGGCAAGACGCCAGTACGCGACCGCCTGCCGAATCCTTATAAACTTCCCTCTCGAAGGGATGTTCTTCTGGAAAGTATTCGTTCCGTTTTAAAGGAAAAGCGGCTTCTCGTCGATGAGCAGTCGTCGCGGCCGGCTGACGGGATCATAATCACCCAGCCCTTTGTATTCGGACGAGGGCCGACGATCGCCGCTTCGGAGCTTCGACGCTACGGCGTTCTCGAATACGCCGACACTGCCTGGTCGCGTGCCCAGTACACCCTGACTATCGAGGTCCAGTCGATAGACGGGATTCAAAATAATGTTTCGGTCATCGCGAAGGTCGAGGGGCGCTCGGGGACCGGCCTGACCTCTGAATGGGTGACAGTTCAGAGCTCCGGCCAGGCGGAGGAAGAATTCTTGATTAAACTGGTAGAAGCAGTTACGGGGAAAGTTATCGACCCGCCGACCGTCACCAACTAGATCGATGAGCAGGGCTTTTGGAATTCTAATCATATTTTGCGCCATGCTTTTTGCGGCCATGGCTTTTGCGCAGCCGTCGTTCGCGCAGGTCGAGATTCCTGCGGCCCGTCCCCTTAGGCCCGGCGAAAGAGAGGATCCGGAGGCCAAGTCGCTTCAGGAGATGGTCACCAAACAGCAGATCTCCCGCCGCAAAAAAGAGCACGACGAGATGCTCAAAAAAGGCGAGGAAGCACTGAGGATCTCGAAGGAACTGGAAACTTCGTTCGAAGCCAAAGACGATCTTTCGTCTCAGGACATTGAAAAACTTCAGGAGCTGGAAAAGCTCGTTTCAAAGATACGCGAAGAGCTCGGCGGAAAGGACAACGACGACGATGATGAGATCAGTGCTAACGGCGAGGAGAATTCAGCACGAAAGAGCTTCGGCGCGGCGTTCAGGTTTTTGAAGAATTCCACGGTTAGGCTCGTCGACGAGCTAAAGAAGTCAACGCGGTTTTCCATCTCCGTCGCGGCGATCCAGGCCTCGAACAGTGTCGTAAAATTTGCGCGATTCCTTCGACTCAAAAAATAACATTCACCTTCGCATGAGCCGGCTCGCATTCCTCCTTGCAGCGTTCGTTTTCCTGATCTCGATCTCGCACGCCCAGGACGACGACGTGATAAAGGTCGATTCGAATCTAGTCGTCCTGAACGCCACCATCACCGACATCGACGGCCAGCCCGTCGCCGGCCTTCAGAAAAATCGATTTACGGGATTCGAAAACGGCGTCGAGCAACAGATCGAATTCTTTTCGGCCGAGGAAACGCCGTTCGCGGCCGTCATCCTTTTGGACACTTCTGGCAGCATGGAAGAACGCGTCTCGATGGCGCGTGCGGCGGCAATAAAGTTTCTCGAAGGCCTGCGCGGGACGGATATGGCGGCGATCTACCGCTTCGATACGAAGGTCGCTCTCGTCCAGGATTTCTCCCCGATGCGCGATATCGACGAACGCGTATTCGATCTCAAATCGGGCGGAATGACCGTTCTGAACGACGCGATATTCAAAGCGGCGAAAGTTCTCTCGCAACGTACTGAAAAACGTCGGGCGATCATCGTCCTGTCCGACGGCGAGGACACTCAAAGCGGCCGAAGCGCCGACGCCGCTCTCAAAGCCGCTCTAGCGGCCGACGCCGCCGTTTACACCGTTGACATGTCCGACGGCAGCGGCAGCCGCCGCATCCAAAATGTGGGCGTGCTAAAGAATTTCGCCGAGAAGACCGGTGGCCGCTTCGTCAAAACGCCGGGCGGCGCGGCGATGCGACAGGCTTTCGAGCAGATCGTCGCGGAGCTCGGCACTCAGTACACGCTCGCCTACGAACCCGCGAATACCGCAAAGGATGGGAAATGGCGCGCCATTGAGCTCCGCGTCGCCAAAAAAGACCTCCACATCCGCACCCGCAAAGGCTACCACGCCGCCAAAAAGGCAGAATTGCGACAGTGATGGCGCGGGCGAGTGAGAACCCGGGAGCGGTAGCGACCGGATTCTTTTGCAGACTCTCTACGAAGCAGGGCCGAAAACGACCTCAAACCACCGAAGTCTTATTCCTCATCCGGTCCTCATGCCGCTCGAACGCCAGGTCGATCAACTTATCGATCACCTTGCTAAACGGGACTCCGCTTCCAGCCCACATTTTGGGATAACCGGACGCCTCGGTCAGCCCCGGCATCGTATTGATCTCGTTGACCAGCAGTGCGCCGTTGTCGTTACGCAAAAAGAAATCCACTCGTGCCAGGCCCGAGCCGTCCACCGCTTTAAAAGCCGCTATCGCCATCTTCCGAATACGGTCTTCCAGCTCCTGCGAAACCGGTGCCGGCACGACGAATTCATTGTTCCCGGTGCCCGAGTATTTTTCCGTGTAATCGAGAAACGCCTTCGCACTGTCGCGGATGATGTATTCGCCAGGACGGCTGGCCTCCGGAGTGTCGTTACCAAGCACTGCGCATTCGATCTCGCGCATTTCCAGAGCCTCCTCGACGATGATCTTGCGGTCGTATTCGGCAGCCAGCTCGATCCCGCGGCCTAGCTCCGCCGCATTGTTAGCCAGCGAAACACCCACCGACGAGCCCAGATTCGCCGGTTTCACAAAACACGGATAGCCGACCATATTTTCTACACCGGCGATCACCGCATCCGCGTTTTTTTCAAAATCGCCGCGCAGGAACCAAGTATACTTGCAGATCGGGAGCCTGGCGTCGCGAAATAGAGTCTTCATCACCACCTTGTCCATCCCGCACGCCGAACCGAGAACCCCGCAGCCGACATACGGTATGCCCGCCATCTCGAACAGCCCCTGTATCGTACCGTCCTCGCCGTAGGTGCCGTGCAGCACCGGAAAAACGACGTCGAACGGGATCACGCGCTCGCGGTTCGAGTTTTCGCCCTCCTCGTCCAGACGCTTCAGCCCCTTGTAACGAGTGTCCGCTACCAGCCCTATGTCGCCGTTGTCGATCTGCGCGATCTCGTCCGCGAATCTCGCGATCGTCTCCGGCGGCAGCCACCGCGACGAATCCGCGGGCGACAGCCAGTTCCCCTCCTTCGTGATCGCCACCGGGATCACCGTGTACTTCTCCTTGTCGATCTGCTCGATCACCACCTTTGCCGACCGAATGGCAACCTCGTGTTCCCCCGAACGCCCGCCGAAAATGACTCCAACCCGCTTCTTCATAAGCCGTAGTATACCGAACCAAATCGCCCCAACAACAGAACCGCCTGTCCGAATAAGAAAACTGCTATCAATAAGTTGTAATGGAATTGTTATCTCGGAAGCGTCACGGTGAACTCGGAACCGATTCCCATCGAAGAAATTACTGTAACCTCGCCGCGGTGCAGCCGTACGAGATGCTTGACGATCGCAAGGCCCAGGCCTGTGCCGCCGAGCTCGCGGGAACGAGCGGTATCGGTTC
>JAICPV010000301.1 GCA_025929655.1 Pyrinomonadaceae bacterium | reverse complement strand
TGATTGACGCTTCGCTGGTTCCCGGCGGAAAATACTCGATGATGTACAGCTGATTATTTGGATACCGGTTGAGAAGTTCCGCGGCGTTTTCTAAGTTTTTTCTATTAATTGTAGTGATCGGCGCATAAAACTGTGAAACCAATTCCGGTTCAGGAATTGCTTCATATGGCGTAACCTCCGAAGCGGTGTTCGCGCAATGAATTGGAAGACCTTCGATCTTCACGGTGGTAAGCAAAGCAAGTCCCCTTTCCATTTCATAACGTACTCTAATTTTTCGAGTTGATTGGCCGTCGATTATCTTTCCCCCGTTGGTCATCCAATGAAGTTTCAGGCTAACAGTTGGTTCTGGATCGATCGAAACGGCAAATGCGATCGTGTCGCCAGGCTGAAATACTCCAGCCGGTCCTATCACCAATATCTTTGGACAGTCATTCAGCTTCAATGCATTAGGATCCTGTGCAATTAAGCTCGCGGAGCAAACGAAACCCAACAGAATTCCAACCAGCAAACCTTTAAAGCTCAAAACAATCACAATCACTTCCAAATCGTAACATGATTCGGTCACCTTGAGCCGCAGACAGGCCGTGCTGCCACGTTCCCTGACTGTTGCTTCTACGGTTAAACGATCCGCCGCCTGCCAATACACTCTAACTTCGAGGAACTTTTCTCGAACGCCGGCGTCTAACCGGGTATTCGCTTGCAAGAAGGCACCGATCTGAGCGTTCTTCCGGGGAAAGTTCTTTTACATAACTAAAAAAGGGGAGATACGTCATGAGCAGAAAGCAGATTCTCGCAATGGTCGCAGGCATTTTGACGTTGGCAACGGGCATTTTTGCGGTGCGTGTTTTTTGGCTCGTGCCTAACGCCGTCGAGCAGGTTGGTATTCCCGGATCGGACGGCCCGGTCGAAGCGGCACCTCCACCGCGCGAGTATTCCTTAAAGAACAAACGCTTATCCGGCCCGTACACGCATAAGAACCTTTCCATCTACCTCGTCCACGGCGAAAATACGATGCAAGGCGCCGTTCCGCTCACGCTCGAAGAAGCGATCAAAGGGGATTGGGGCTTCGTCCACGAAACGGGCGACGTCAATGAGCTATTTGTCGAGAATCGTTCCGCGAAACTAGAGATCTTCGTCCAGGCCGGCGACATCGTAAAGGGCGGGCAGCAGGATCGCGTTCTCGCGGTCGACCTTATGATTCCCGCAAGATCGGGCCGCATCCCTATCGACTCGTTCTGCGTCGAAAGCGGCCGCTGGACAAATCGAGGCAGCGAACGTCGCGACCGGTTCAACGCGTCTACGGAATATTCCCCGTCGAAGAATATGAAGCTCGCGACCAGAACGACCAAATCTCAAAGCGAGGTCTGGAAAGAGGTTGCGGAGTCGCAGGAAAAACTGAGCGTAGCAACCAACTCGAACACCGCATCCGCGGTTTCTAATTCCAGCCTGCAACTCACGCTCGAAAACGAAAACGTCCGTGCGGATGCCGGCGAATTCGTCAACGCGCTTTCGCAGACCATCGACGGCAGATCGGACGTGATCGGCTTCCTTTTCACGATAAATGGCGAGATCAACAGCTCAGATATCTACGGCTCAAGCGGCCTCTTCAAAAAGCTCTGGCCGAAACTGCTAAGGGCCGCCGCGATCGAGGCCATAGCAGAAAGCTTTGCCCACGAAAACCGCGCGAAACCGGCAAACATCGCCGACATCGAAGCGTTCTTCGCCAACGCAGAAATTGCGAGCGTCACCGAAGACCGCAAAGTAACCAACCGCATCCAAATGAAAACCCGCGAATCCGAGACAACCGCGTTCATCGAAACCCTCGACCGCGGCGTAATGCTGCATCAGAATTACATTTGGAAATAGCGGCGACCATTATAAAGGCCGGCGGCGGATGGCGGCGGTGGTTGTGTTGCGGAGATCGAGGATAAGGACGCCGTCTTCGATCACGGGCTGCAGGAATCGGACGGTCTTTTCGACGCCGATCCCGCACTGCTGCAGCAGGCGGAAGGCGCGGACCCAGCGGCCGCCGCGTTTCCCTTTCGGTGTGGAGCCCTGCGACTTCGGCGTGAGCGAGTTTGCCGGTTGAACGCCGATCGTGTGGGTCGGTCGGTCGTAAAGCAAAACGAAACGCTCGCCCGCGTCCATCGCCTTCAAAGTGTTCGCGTTCATGTAGATCTCACCCCGCGGCGTCATCGTGACATGAAATCCGCCCCAGCGAGCCCGCTTCGTGTCATAGTTGCAAGTTTCCCATTCACGTTTCATACGTGATACATCCTGCCACAGACGTAACTCGAATTGCAAGAACTTTTTTTCGCTGCCCGCTCACCGGTCGCTAGGCAGACGGTCGTTCGTGAAAAGATCCTCGCTGTCGAAGACGCTTCCGATTCGGGTTTGCAAATCGGACTCACGATCGTTTGGACGACGATACCGCCGAACGCTTTGGCGAAGGGATCGTTAAATTCGTTCATCATCGATCCGATTCTTGACGAAAATCGCCGAATTGAGCATACAAAACGGGCGCAAAACGGTTCGGTTTACTCCCAAAACGGTTCGGTTTAAAGCAAAAACGGTTCGGTTTTGGGCGAAAATGGTTCGGTTTAAGGGGTAAATTTGGCTTTAAAAAGCGGAAAGGGCGCCGCATACGTCTCCCACACCGCATACAGCACCCTTTCCAGTATTCGGAACCAAGGCCGGGAGGCCGCGTTTCCGAAATCGATCTTCATTGTCAAAACGCGCGCACGCCCGAAGCGGGCTGAAAATATTTAATTATCCGGCGTGAAAGCGATTGTAGCACTTTATCGCACCCTGTCAAGTGATTTCGTCCTAACAAAATCTTGTACCAAATTGGCCCGCAATACTAGGTTGCGGGCGGCCTCGAAATGGTTGCAAACCGCTGCGAATAAACCGTTTAACGGCTCGCTGCGAGTGAAAGGCGAGCGTTTGCCAGATCGAGCCGCTCGCGGACGGATTCATTTTCTTCCTCGGCGGCCGTCGAATTCGCAGCCAATTCCCGTTCGGCCTCTTCGCGGTCCGCTCGCGCCCGTTCCGCGTCGACTTCTTCCGGCGACTCGGCCACATCGGTCAGCACCGATACCTGGTTCCCGCTAACCTCAACAAAACCGGATGAAATCGCGAGCTTTTCGGTCGCGCCCTTTGCCGCATATGTCAGCACGCCGGGCTTCAACGCCGAGATAAGCGGCGCGTGGTTGGTCAAAATACCGGCTTCGCCCGAGGCGGTCGGAACCGTGACAGATTCAGCTTCGATATCAACTACGCGGCGTTCAGGGGTAACAATTTCAAGCTTTAACATAGTTGCAGATTCCACATCCCAAATCCCAGATTCCAGATTCCAGATTTCAGAATTCGCGACCGATCAACGACATTCGAATTTGGAATTTGAAATCTGGAATTTATAATTTTAGGCGGCAGCGGCCATCTTTTTCGCCTTATCACGCGCCTGCTCGATCGTGCCGACCATGTAGAACGACTGCTCCGGCATGTCGTCGCATTTGCCTTCCAGGATCTCACGGAAGCCTTTGATCGTGTCTTCCACCTTCACGTACTCGCCCTTCAGACCCGTGAATTGCTCGCCGACCGTGAACGGCTGCGAGAAGAAACGCTGGATCTTGCGGGCACGCGCGACAGTTAGCTTGTCGTCTTCCGAAAGCTCGTCCAGGCCGAGGATCGCGATGATGTCCTGCAGGTCTTTGTATCGCTGGAGAATGCGCTTCACTTCCTGCGCGGTGTTGTAATGTTCGTCGCCAACGATCTGCGGATCGAGAATTCGCGAGTTCGACGCGAGCGGATCGACCGCCGGGTAAATTCCAAGCTCAACGATCTGCCGCGAAAGCGCCGTAACGGCGTCGAGGTGGGCGAACGTCGTCGCCGGAGCCGGGTCGGTGTAATCGTCCGCAGGCACGTAAACGGCTTGGATGGAGGTGATAGCACCGGTCTTCGTCGAGGTGATGCGCTCTTGCATTTCGCCCATCTCGGT
>JAICPV010000012.1 GCA_025929655.1 Pyrinomonadaceae bacterium | reverse complement strand
TTCAAGGACCAGGAGCTTGCCGCCCGGTTGGGCGGCAAGTTCGAACGCGGGTGCAAATAATGCCGGCCGCGCCTTGCAACCTTCGGCCTATTCATTTACTTTAGCCTCAATTCAAATAACGAGAACAAGTCTGTTTTATCTGTGCAACGTCGTTGCGTTTTACGGACACTAATGTTAGGATTCTGATCTGAGGTTCATCAAATGAGCATAGACAAAAGCAAAGCGATCGAATCTGCATTGCTGCAGATCGAGAAAAAATTCGGCAAAGGGTCGATCATGCGGCTCGGCGAGCGCCCGCATGAAGACGTAGGGGCGATCTCAACGAACTGCCTTAGTCTCGACGCCGCTATCGGTGTCGGCGGAATGCCTCGCGGACGTATCATCGAGATCTACGGTCCGGAAAGCTCCGGTAAAACCACGCTTGCTCTGCAGGTGGTCGCGTCCGCGCAAAGCACCGGAGGCGTTTGTGCTTACATAGATGCCGAGCACGCAATGGACCCCGATTATGCCGGCAAACTCGGTGTCAATATCGATGATCTGCTGATCTCCCAGCCGGATTCCGGCGAGCAGGCTCTCGAGATCGCGGAAACCTTGATCCGTTCGAACAGTGTTGACGTGATCGTGATCGACTCTGTCGCGGCGCTTGTCCCTCGAGCGGAACTCGACGGCGAAATGGGCGATTCCCTGCCGGGCCTGCAGGCGAGGCTGATGTCGCAGGCACTCAGAAAGATCACGGCGATCGTTTCGAGTTCCAAAACGACGTTCATCTTTATTAATCAGCTTCGCGAGAAGATCGGCGTCTTTTTCGGTTCGCCGGAAACGACGACGGGCGGAAAGGCGTTGAAGTTCTACGCAAGCGTGCGGCTCGACATTCGCAGGATCGGCGCTATCAAGGACGGCGACCGCGTGGTCGGCAATCGCACCCGCGTAAAAGTCGTGAAAAACAAATGTGCGCCGCCGTTTCGCGAAACCGAGTTCGATATCCTTTACGGCGAAGGCATCTCGCGCGAGGGCGATCTGATCGATCTCGCCGTTGCTCAGAATGTGGTGGAAAAGAGCGGGGCCTGGTTCTCCTACGGAAGCGAACGACTCGGACAAGGCCGCGAAAACGTGCGTACGCTGTTGCGGCAAAACCCCGAGCTTCGGGAGCGGATCGAAACAGAGGTCAAGGAAAAACTCGGCTTCGTAAAGGCGGAAGCCGCGCAGGCTTAGGTTTGGTGTTTCGTCTTTAAATAGCGGTTTTATCGTGAGGCGGCGTATCGAACGGCCGCCTTTCTCTTTTTTAGAAATAGTTATGCCGGTTTGAAATGTTGCGTCCCCGGAGGACAGCGACGGCGTTTCAAACCGGCAAAGGAAGGTTTCAATTAACGTTCAAAAGGGGGAGTGCGATCACGATCTTAAACCCGATCGCTAACTGGTGATTATAGACCTCTGAGCCGATCTGTCAACAAAAAAATCTAATGTAATGGATGAAGCTCTGCATTCCTTGCGTTGATTTGACTTCCGGTTTTTGCGATTCTAAACTCATAAGTTCGCCCGCAATTCACGGGTAACGGCCAGGTAGCTCAGTTGGTAGAGCAGCGGACTGAAAATCCGCGTGTCGGCGGTTCAATTCCGTCCCTGGCCACCAGTATTTCAACGATTTAGGGCTACCTTAACGGTAGCCCTTTTTCGTTTCGTGCAGCGCTTATGCGACCTTTACCGGCTTACCAAAAGGTTTGTCGTGCGCGCCAATTCCAGCCGAGTGATAGAACGCGAAGGATTAAAACGATTGCCGTCGAGACTGATAAAACCGTGCTGGAGTGCTACCGCCACATGACCGCGGTATTGAACCGGTATGGTCAAGGAGTCGGTGACTGTAAGCGGCAGCGTTGCCGTCGACGCTGCATTGTCCAAACCGGCGGCGCGTACGTATGCGATCGCTGCGACTATTCGGGAAACGTTCTCATTCGGATAGAAACGTCCGCCCGGGGCCGCGTCCACGATCAAACGCCCGGACGGCCCGACCTGCACGCTTTCGACTATGCTTCGCGTAGAAGCGTCGCGAACATCCGTAAATGCCGGCACGGCCGCCATGTATTGCGACACCAGGCCGGCCCTAAGAAGCGTCGCGGCGAAGTTCTCCCGTGAAACCGTCGAATCCGGTTTGAACCTGCTTCCCTCGGGCAAAATCACGCTGTGAAGAAGGCTTTGCTCCGCGTTGAAAAGCGACTCGTCGGAAAGAACGGCGAGGTCTCGAAGGTTCGGAAAGTCGACGGTCGTCACTTCCATCGAGCCGAAAACATTCTGAAGTACGCCGACGCCGCCGGTATGCTGGATCGCGGCCCTGGCGGTCTGAGCTGTCGGTCTTTGAGCAACGATTTTCTCTCGGCGGCCTGTGAGCCCGGTGACATTAAGGTAATTAGATTCGCCGATCATCTTTCCGTTCGCGCCGAAAAGTTTCAGGCCAAAATCGTTAATTCCAATTCCCCAGCTGATATTCACTGTCGCCTGGACAGTGTTCTGCGGGATCGAAAGAGAAACATTCTCTGTTGTACCGGGAAGGACGGTGCGTTCAAACGCCTGGCCGGTCACAGTGGTGAACCGAATCTCGTTTTTCGAGATCGTCGAACGGAACCGGCCCATTTCGCGTTCCGGGAATGCTGCTTCCAGGACCGCGGCATGAGTGTTAAGCATTCCTGCCCCGGCCTCGTGATAAAAGTATTTCGGCAGCGGCGTCGCAGTTCGGCTGAGAATGTCCTTTATCTCTGCCGGTTTCAAATTCGGGTTCGCTTCGAGCATCAATGCCGCGGCACCCGCAACCTGCGGCGCGGAAAAAGACGTTCCGCTTGCGGTCGTGTAGTACGGGATCTCGCCAGGCGTGAGGCGTTGCAAATCGGCTCCGGCAAAGCCCGTAGTCCCGGTAGCGGTTCCGATATTTCGTAGACTCGCAACATTTACGCCCGGAGCGACCAACGACGGATGCTGAAGCGGGTCGCCAAAATTCCCGCGCGAGGAGAACGGCGCCACGCTTCCCTTTTCGTCCGTCGCTCCGACCGAGATCACCCACGGTGCTGCAGCGTACGGGTTCAAAGTGCCGTTTCCTGCGCCGGTGTTGCCGGCGGAAAATACGACAACAACCCCGGCGTCGGTCAGCATCTTCGTTGCAACGTTTACCGGATCGTGCGGATCGAAAAGAGTATTCGCCGAAAAGCTGCAGTTCACAACCCGAACTCCGTAACTCGATCCTTTCTGCAACAGGTAATCGAAACCGGAGAGCACGTTGGTTAAATTTATGTCTCCCGCACTGAGCCCCAGGAGCTTCGCGTGCGGCGCGACGCCGGCGAATTTACCACCGGAACTCGCACCGCTTCCTGCGACGATCCCGCCGACGAACGTACCGTGCCCGCCCGCGAGATCGCTATTCGCGACTCCTTCTACAGGCGAAGGATGCATAAATCCGATCGGCAGGCTCTGCGTATCGATGAGTCGAACATTCTGAACAACTTTTCCGGCCAGGTCGGGATGCTGATCGTTGATGCCGGTGTCGAGGACGGCCACCGTGACGTTTCTTCCGGTTATCGGAGCGCCGCCATTATCGGCGCGAAGGTCCGTGTCCGATCCAACACGCTGAATTCCCGTCATGCTGAAATAGGGATCGGAATCGAAAGTCAAGGTTCGATTTCCGTAGATCGACCTGACCGACTGCAGCTGCGAGATCGCGATGATCTGATCGCGGGTTCCGGAAACGTAAACCATCGGCAGCGAACGAAAACGCGTTCCGCCCTGAACACCGATCTGTCGCAGTTGTTCGAGATCAACATCAGTTATGCTGCGGTGATAAACAACGACCGCGTTAATATTGCTGTCATCGGTAGCCTTGTTGAGAGCGATAGCAAGTTCCGGGTCCACGCTTTGAAGTCCGTTTTGCCCATCCGCACCCGTTAGAGTAATGCCGTCTGCGCCCGTAAGCGTAATTCCATCTGCGCCCGTTAGGGTTATTCCATCGGCTCCCGTTAACGTAATGCCATCGGCCCCGGTCAACGTAATACCGTCTGCGCCCGTGAGCGTGATCCCGCTCGGGTTAGTGTGATCGAAAATGACGCCGGAGGTTCCAAAGCCAGTGACAGAATCGGCGCCGGTCAACGTAATTCCGTCGGCGCCCGTCAGCGTGATCCCATCAGCGCCGGTCAATGTGATTCCGTCGGCCCCGGTGAGCGTGATCCCGTTCAGTCCTACACGCGTCGCACCGTCCGCACCCGTTAGAGTGATCCCGTCGGCGCCGGTCAGAGTGATCCCGTCGGCGCCGGTTAGGGTGATTCCATCCGGACGGCGAACAACGATCGAGTCTGCCTTGTACTGTGTCCCGTCGGCGCCCGTCAGCGTGATGCCATCGGCCCCGGTAAGCGTGATGCCGTCCGCACCGGTCAGAGTTATACCATCGGCTCCGGTCAACGTAATTCCGTTCGAACCAGCGTACGACGCACCGTCCGCACCGGTCAGGGTAATGCCGTCCGCTCCGGTCAAGGTTATGCCGTTTGCGGTGTAGTTCAGAAACCCGTCTGCGCCGGTGAGCGTGATGCCGTCGGCACCCGTCAAAGTGATGCCGTCGGCTCCCGTGAGCGTGATACCGTTCGAGCGGACAATATTAAGGCCGGCGAACGCAGGATTCACCAGGCATGAAACCGACAAAAGCAGAGCTACGAACTTTTTCATTCGCTTGAGTTAGTACTTAAATCACACACGTAGGAGTGAACGTTTCGCGAATTTTCCGCGAAGTGTATTGGAAAGATGCACAAATGTGTCGGGGGCACGAAAATCATAACCCTTTTAGGGCTCCCTTAGCAAGTTTTATGCCTAATTGTGAACAGTACTGTTGAACTGGACATTGAAAGTCGCGCCTTTCTCGATCCGGAGATCCTTCGCTTGAGATGAAAGCGTCGTCGAGCCTGATGCCGAGCCGCCCATTGTCTGTGAGATCTGGATCCCATTAACAGTTCTGCCGACGGATCCGACCGTATTTCCCGTAGCTTGAGTCGCACCGCCGACGGTGTTTCCCAGCGTCTGCGTCGCTCCGCCAACAACATTTCCCGCAGTCGAGGTCGTTGTGTTGAGCAACCCGCCCGCCGTATTGCCGACGCCGCCCAACAAACCGCCACCGCCCGATCCGCCGCTCTGTGCGGAGGTGCTCGACGATGTCATCAGGCCGCTATCGGCGAATGAATCGTTTGCCGATGCCGTAAGCCGCGCGGCGGTCATCGAGAGGATCGAAACGCTTACAGGAGCATTTAGTTTCTTGCCCTCGATCCGGTCGAAGATCATGCCGATCCGTGACTGTCCGTTTTCTTTTGTTTTCTGCTGTATCTCGGTGATTCGCCCAACCAGCGTCGCACCTTTTGCAACAACTGTCTCGCCGTTTTGCTTTATCGCTTTGGTCGTTCGAAGCGTGACCTCATCACCGACCTTCGATTTCCGAACGTCGACCGAATTCATTAGCTCGGCATTCGTAACTGTTCCCGAAGATATTATCTCCTTTTGGCCCTTGCTTACCGATGTTTTGTTCGACGACGTACTCGAAGCCTTGTTCGAGGCCTGCGCCTGTTGGGCGGTCGCGGAAACCGCTGTGAAAATTCCGATGGTCGCTATAAGAAATACTTGTTTCAACATAAAAATCCCCCAAGTTCTGCTGTCATCGTAGCGATGTCGACTTGAGAAATACTTGAGAACGAACGGCGAAATTCTGGACAAATGATCCCGCAGCCGAATTTATTCAAGTTTTTCTCAAGGTTGTTTATTTAATCTGTCAGCGGTATGACAATGTCATTTCTTCCTTACGATCCTTTCGATACAGTTTCCGGGACCGAGAGTTTCCAAAGCAGTTCGTCGCAGGACACCGGTACTTCGTTCCCGCTTCTGCATGTTCCGCGTCAGAAACTTCGGATACCCGATCACGAAGGCGGGATCGACCGCCCGAGGGTGGAGGAAGCGTTGCGTAATTCGATTGAGCAATTCCCCGCGACGGTGGTTTGCGGACGCTCCGGTACAGGAAAAACAGCAGCTGTGGCTACTTTCGTCAGCCGACGCTCCCGGGTCGCCTGGAATTCACTGGAGCCGCCCGACATTCACTGGGCTACTTTCGCAAATTCGACATTGGCAGCGATCCGCGGCAATGCCTCAAGCCGCAAACGGCGGCCGTCGGAGGAGCTGATCGAACGGCCTGAGGCAAAGGACATCTCCAAGTTCGTCGATCTCTTGTTCGCATCGGAACGCGGCCGGCGGGAGCTGATCGTCTTTGATAACGTTCATTATGTTTTCGACACCCCATGGTTTCGCGAATTTTTCGAGCTCTTGCTGCCCGCGATACCGAGGCCCGGCCACGTGATATTCATCTCGAGGAGCAAGCCTCCATTTCCGCTCTGGCGGATGCGGTCGAAGCAGTTCATCAATTTGATCGAGGAAAAGGTATTCGCCTTCGATGAATCGGAAACGGCTGAACTGTTTAGAAAAAACGGCTTTCCCGAAGAGCTTGTGCCGGTCGCCCATCAAAATTGTTTCGGAAAGGTCTCGCACATGCTTCGTTTCGCCGAAGCCGCCATGGAATAGGCCCGAGGTCTTTTCTTGTGCGATAATTACGGCGACGCGATTCACCCAAGATGCTGCGGCCGAACTTTTTCCTTCGCACGAAGCTTTTGCCTCCCAGGACGGGTTCCGACCTTCTGGAACGGCCCCGTCTCACCCAAAAAATCGAAGCGAACCTCGACGCCCCGGTCACGATGATCGCCGCCGATGCCGGCTGCGGGAAAACGACACTCGTGGCGGGCTTTCTCCGTTCCCAAAATCGGCCGTTCGTTTGGTACCAGATGGACCACACCGACGCGGACCCCGCAGCCTTTCTTTCGTACGTTGCTTTTGGCATACGCGAATTTGCCCCCGGGTTCGGCGAAACACTTTTGCCGTATTTGTCGGAAGCGGGCGAAGAGTTTCTTGAATTTCCCGAGCGTGCCGCCGACCTTTTGATCAACGAGATACTCGAATCCATCGAGCAGCCCTTCATTCTGGTCCTGGACGATTACCATCACATCGGCCGCGATACGATCGTGCACCGGCTGGTCGACCGGCTGATCCAATATTCGTCCGATCTGGTCCATCTGATGATCACAACCCGGGACCTCCCGCCTTTGGCGATCATTAAGCGCAGAATGCAGGCGACCGTGAACGTCATCACACGAGACGAACTTCTTTTCACGGACGGCGAGGTCAAGGAGCTTTTCCGGTCCACGCTGAATGTCGACCTCGGCGACGACGAACTTTCCGAGTATCGCAAACGCACCCATGGGTGGATCACCGCGCTCCAACTTGTGCGTCAGGTCGCCGAGCAGGACCTTAATTCTGCGGATGGATCCAGAAAGCTCGACCTGTTGAACGCCCTACGCCAGTCGGAAAAGGATATTTTCGATTATTTCGCGGAAGAGGTCTTCTCTCGGGAACCGGAGGCGACTCAAAACCTTTTGCTGCATCTTTCGCTTCTCGAATCGATGCCCCTGGACGACTGCAGTTCTCTGTTCCCCGATCTGCGTTGCTCGGCGATGCTGCCGGTGCTCGCACAGAACAACGTCTTTCTTACCGCGGCGGGGGACGCTCTCGGTTCTGAAGAATACCGGTTCCATCCGCTTTTTCGTGATTTCCTGCGGCGCCGCCTTCGGTCCGAGATCGGGAAAAATGCCGTAGCCGCCGAACAGTCCAAGATAGCCAGCTCTTTTGTTGCCAAGGGGCATTGGGAAAAGGCGGTTCCTTTCCTTTTGGATGCGGAAGAATTCGATCTCGCGGCGGAGCTGATCGCGCAGCATGGAAACGAATGGCTTGGCGCGGGGGCGAACGAAATGCTAAGACTTTATGCCGAACGTATCCCGATATCGGCGCTCGAGATGCATCCACGCTCGCTGCTCCATTTGGCGGAGGTTGCGCGGATTCGCGGGGAGATGGAGCGTTCGAGCACGCTTCTTCGCACTGCGGTGCGGTCGCTCCGGGCCGGGGGAGATGCGGCGGGCGAAGCGGACGCTCTTCATTCGCTGGCAAGCCTCGCGCGCAGGCGCGGGAACCTGAGCGAAGCGCTTGAACTTCTCGGCCAGGCGGAAAAACTCGCCGACCGATCGAGCGAAACGGCGGTAAAGTGCGCGAACACCCGTGGCCTTTGCCTCATCAGCGAAGGAAAATGGCCGGAAGCGGAGCAGCAGTTCCGCTTCGCACTAGAGCTTGCCGAGCAGCAGGCAAATCACAAATACATTCGGCTGATCATGCACAATCTGGCGCTGCCGGCCGGGTTCCGCGGAGATTTCGGCGCGGCCCTTGAATGGTTTCGAAGGATCTTCCGCAACGCCTCCGAGGACCGTCCGCTACCGCAGGAGGCGATCGGCCACCTCAACGTCTCGCGGCTGCACCTGTATCGGGGCGAATTCGCCGATGCGGAAAAGCACCTTGAACGCTCGCTCGAACTTTGCCAGCTTTTCGGCATGCGGTCGCTGCTCGCGGAGGTTTTCGAGGCGTACGGCAACTACTACCGCGAAAGCGGGGACGCTTCGCACGCCGAGGAATATTACGAACGTTCTCTCAAAGCATACGAAGATGCCGAGGTGAACATAGCCTCGCGCGAGCTTAACGAAGAGCGGGCCCGGTTTTACCTGATGCAGGGAAACACCAAACTGGCCCGTTCCCTGATCACGAAGCTGATCGACCAGCGTGAGTCTCAGGGGAATTTGCTGGGCGCAAATATCGCTCGCCTTTGTCAGGCGCAGATCGATCTTGCGGAAAACCGAAAGGACGGTTTGGCGGAACGGGTGCATGCGCTGACCGACCTTTTCCATCAGGAAAACCATTTTTATGACGAATGTCTTGCTTCCATGCTTATGGCGGAGATCGTGTTGGATCCGGACAAACCGGCGTCGGCGATCCCGTACGTCAACCGGGTGCTCGATCTTTCGGCGCGGTACGATTACGACCATTGGCTGAGGCAGCAGATACGCCGCCGGCCGGATATTTTCAGAATAGAGGAGATCGCCGAGCGCCTTCCGTTCGATCTTTCCGAAGAGCTGACCGCCGACCGGCCGCCGGCGGAACTTCGTCCGCCCCCGACGGAAACGGCGGTTCAGTTAACGGACCTCACCGTCAATGTACTTGGGCCGGTTGAGGTCTTCCGTGACCCTTCGAAACCGTTCGCTCCGGACGCATGGACCACCCGGCGCTCCCGCGACATCTTTTGCTTCATCGCCACCAGCAAACACCGCCGGGTACCAAAAGACATCCTTATCGACACTTTCTGGCCCGACGATGACCCGGCAATAATCGAGAAGAATTTCCATCCGACCATCTCGCATATCCGAAAAGCGTTGAACAGCCGCCAGCCGTTCAAGCAGAATTTCATTGTGTTCCGCGATGGTGGTTATCAATTGAATCCTGAACTTACCTTCATGATCGATACGGAAGAGTTTGACCGACACTTCGCCGACGCCGAGGTTGCGAAACGCGAAAAGGACAACGAGCGTCTGCGCTCTGCGTTGGAAAATGCGCACCGCTGTTACCGTGGAGAGTTCATGGAAGGGATCTACGAGGACTGGGCCGACGAGCGGCGAAACTTCTATTCCGAACAATTCGGCCGGGTGACTTCTGCCTTGGCGAAGTTGGAACTTGCGGAAAAACGACTAGCTTCGGCAAAGAAATACGCCGAAGAAACCCTTACGGTCGACCCGTACCGCGAAGATATCCACCGCCTCATCCTCAAGATCTACGGCGCCCAGGGCAAGCCGGCGGCGGTCAAAAAACACTACGAAGCCATGCAGCTGCTGCTCAAAACCGACCTCGGCGTTAACCCCTCCGCCGAAACCCGCCGCGTTGCCGCCGAGCTTTTAAAATGAAGAAAAAGACGGCCGGTTTCGGGGCCGCGTTTTCTGAATTTCCTGTTTCGTAGCTAATGAGCGCGTTTCGATGTGCGCGGCTTCGGGAGACTCTCCGCTTTTCACTAGTCACCGCTTTCTCAAGTTTCCCTCAACCCCTGTAAATCGGCTCTCAAGTATTTCTCAAAGCCTTTTCCTTATTCTGGTCGGCAAAGGATTTTGAATATCAATTTGCAAGGAGAATCGGGCCGTGAGAACACATATCAGAAAGGACCTCAGAAAGTTGTTTGTTTCGCTGGCGGTCGTAGCGTTGGCCGGCAATATATTATTTTTGCGTGACATCGGCGTTTCACGGGTGAAGGCGGCCCCGATCGCAAACGCCGCTAAGCTGAGCCCGTCGTTCGCCGCGCAGATCGGAGCTCTCGGCGACGATGCACCGGTCGGGACAGCGATCGTGTCGTTTAACACGACGTCCGGATTGAAGGATTCGCATTTGAACCTGCTTCGGGGGATCGGCATCACCGGCGGGCTGACATATCCGACGCTCGGCATGGTCGCACAGCCGATGACGGCCGGCCAGGTCAGAGCGCTGGCGGGGAATCCCGAGGTCGCATCCGTTTGGTCGAATGATTCGCTAAACCTGAATATTCACCAGGCACGGACGCTCAGCGGCGTCGATCGTGTTCAGACGACCAGCGCTTTTCATATCCGGAACGGCGGCATGCCGGTTTCCGGCGCAGGCGATTTCAGTGCCCTCGTCATCGATTCCGGCATCGACGCGACGCACGGCGATCTCCAGTTCGGTCCTAAGGTCGTCCAAAACGTACAGGCCGTCACGCCGGCGGGGAACGGCAATGTGATCGTCGCCCTGAACGGCTTTACGCCGCATTTGACGGTCGAAAACGTTCCAAACACCGATCAGACAGTCGGGCACGGTACGCACTGTGCCGGGATTCTTGGTGGCACCGGCCTTCGGTCGGGTGGCCTTTATCAGGGCGTCGCTCCGGGCGTGAAGCTGATCGGTGCCGGCCTTGGCGCCGGGCTTTATATCATCAACGGACTTGCCGCCTGGGAGTGGGGTTTGGCAAACCAGGACCGGTACAAGATCCGCATCGTTTCCAATTCCTACAGCACGTCCGAAGCAGGCTTTAACCCGAACAATCCTTTGAACCGCTCCAGCCTGATGGCGTACCAGCGGAACATGACGGTACTCTTCGCAGGCGGAAATGATGCACTCCGCGACACTTACAACCCGCTGGCGCAGGCTCCGTGGGTGATCGGCGTGGCTGCGAGCAATAAGGAAGGCGACCTTGCGATATTTTCATCACGCGGCGTACCGCGCGCGGAACGTCTCTCGAACGAAACGGAGCTTGACGACTTCAATGCTCCGACCATCACTGCTCCGGGCGACGGCCGCGGCTGGGAGGTCAATGCCGGTAAATTCACGTTCAACATGGTCTCGACGCGGTCGATCACGAATCTGGTCGCGAACGGCAATACGAGCGACGCGGAGCTTCAGGAGAACCATATTCCCTTCTACACGATGATCCACGGCACGTCGATGGCGACTCCGTTCGCTGCCGGCGTCGTGGCATTGATGCTGGATGCAGACCCGACGCTGACCCCGGACGAGATCAAGGAGATCTTAAAGGAGACGGCGAGTCGGATGGCGGGCCGCGAAGAATGGGAGGTCGGTGCCGGCCACATTAACGCTTACGCTGCGGTCGATAAAGTTTTCAACCGCTCGCGCAGTTACAAGAGCCGTCAGGACCAGACATACAATGCGGCGTTCGGCGAGGAAAGGCCTCCGGTAATTCCGTTCCATATCGATTACAGTCCGACGGTTTCAGGAGCAGGCTCGACTAATTCATTTGCTTTCAATGTTGAACCCGGCATGGACGTGCTTGACATTTTTGGAACCGTCGACACGATCGCGGACGAAGATACGGGCAATCTGGTCGTTATTCGTGCGTACGATCCCACCGGTAAGGCTTATGGGCCAACCGGAATTCCGTATCCGGTGATCGATACAGACAAGCGGCAAATAATCGTTCCGTTTCCGATGCCCGGGCCATGGAGGATCGAGGTTCGAGGTGCAAGCGGCCTAACCGCCGTCCCAGGGGTAGCGTCACCGTCACAGCTGTCGCCTCCCGGGCCTGCAGACGGAACCATCACGCAGGTCAAGTTCATCATTCCGCCGATCGCGGACATTGCGGATCACGCTCAGAGGCCCACTATCGAAGCCGCTCTGAAGAACCGACTCATCGATACATTTGCCGACGGGAGTTTCCGGCCCGATGCGGTCGTCACCCGCGAAGATTTTTCGAATTCGCTTTTGCTCAGCACGAGCCTGCGACAGTCGGTTGGTGCCGCGCCGAGGTTTGGCGATGTTTCCGGCGATGTCGCAGCGATAGCTGAAGCGGTAACGGCGAACGGCTCCACGCTTCGCGATTTCGATTTCGTTTCCAAGGGCATGGTCACCGCAAGCGGCGCGACATTCAACCCCGGCGGATCGGTGAACAGGCTCGACGTGGCGGTGGCCCTTGTCAAGGCACTCGGGCATGACGCGCAGGCGCGGGCACTCGCCGGAACTACCGTAACTGTCGGCGGTACGGCATTGTCCGACAATGCACAGATCCCGTCGGCGCTTCGCGGTTACGTCCAGATAGCGATCAACAAGGGGATCTTCGAAGCGTTCCCGGCCGAGGTGCGGCAGATCGCTCCGGGCCAATTCATAGCGATCCCGGGACCGAGGTTCGAACCGGCGACGACAATGACACGTTCGGGCCTGGCGGACAGGCTATTGAAATATCGCGCGCTGTTCATTATCGGCGGCTAACGATTATCGCTCCAGGCGGGGGCATGGGGCGAGAGAGGGCGCGGGGCCCAAAACTTCCGTTCGTAACACAACGGGCCCCGTGCTCCTTTTCACAAAGTTTTTTTAAGTTCAAACGAATCAATTGGGGGAAAAAATGAAGAACGAATCAGGGAGATCGAAGATTTACTTTAGACTGCGGCTTGCTGCGGTGTTGGTAGTTCTCGCGGCCGCCGTTTTTTACGTGTGGCAGCCGGCGAGCACCCAAAAGGCGGCGTCGCAAGCCGATGCGCTCAAGAGAATGTACGACCGGCCGGCACCCGACTTTGACCTTAACGAGTCGGTGAATCTGCCGAACGCGCGCCTTGCCACGAGCGAACAGCTCTCGGCGCTGAACGCGTTAAAGTCATCGACAAACGCGACGAATATGACGGCGAGATGGAACGATTTCGGCGGCTCGCCGGATGTGATCTACGACTTCGCGAGCGCCGCACATTCCGGTACGCCGGAAGAAGCCGGACGCGCTTTCCTGGCGCAAAACGCGGGACTTTTCGGGATCGCCGATATGAACAACCTCCGTGTCTTCAGCGAACGGCAGGCAGGCGGCGGTTATCTCATTCGATTTCAACAGACGTTCAATGGTATCCCGGTCCAAAATGGCGGCGTCGGTCTAGTTATGAACGCCAGCAAACAGGTGATCATGGCATCTGGCCCGCATTTTCGAAACGTTTCGGTCAATACCGCGCCGTCTCTCTCCGCGGAACAAGCGAAAGCAAAAGCCGATGCCGACCTTGCGCAGTTCAGCGTAAATCTCCCCGGAAATGCCCAGACTTTATTGCAGCCGGGATTCGACCATCTTTCGCAGCAGGCTGCGGCGATACGCGACCTCCAGCCGCAATTGGCGATCTACCCGACCGCGGACAGTTTCCGCCTCGTTTGGAAGGTTCCGAAATTCTCCACCAATCCTTTTGGACTTTATGCCGTGTCGATCGATGCCCATACGGGTGAGACCGTCGCGCGAAAGGACCATGTCAATTTCCAGACCGCTCCGGGCGCGACCGTCCCCGGCGCCGAAACGGCGGACATCTATCCGAAGTATCCGCAGATCGACGACAATCTGAAAAACAACAGCATTATCAGCACATGTCAGGGGCCGCTCGGCCCGGCACCTTGCGGCCAGGAACGTGTGACGCTGCGTAAATTCAATCCGTCGAACCGCGTGACAGGCGTTCAGGGCGTTTTGACCGGCCCGCATGCGGCGGTAACGAACGCGCTCGCGACGCAGCAGCCGTTTGGCCAGGCAGCTCTCGGTACATGGCATTTCCGCGTCGATAACCCGACGGCTTTGGAAGCTCGAACCAACGAGGTGGACCAATTCGCCGAACCGGCAGAACATCAGGACGAGATCAACGCGTTCTTCTTCCTGACCTACTTGATGGAGTACGTTGATTATCTCCACGTTGCGGGTGACAACACTCAGTTTGGCGGCGGCGCGTTCCCGGACGACTATCCTGGAAGGACACTTCCGATGCCCGGCTCGGTTCATATCCCGAACATCTATATGGTGCTCGACTTGAGAGCCGGGATACTTCCCGATCCGACGCACCCCGATTTCGTCCAGATGGCGCTTGGCCTGGACAATGCCGTTTCGATCAACCTGACATCGATCATCGAGGAAGTAACGCAGACCAAATCGCCTGCAGTAGTAAACCCAACGGTCTACGGCCACGGTTTCCTTTTCAATGATCTGGCTCTCGAGGGCACGGTTCCCTACCACGAAGGGATGCACTCCACCACGAGCCCGATCGCTGGACTTGAAGGTTCCGAGGGCAGCGCTCTCAACGAAGGTCAGGCCGATATGTGGGCATTCACCATCACCGATAACCCGTCCGTCGGAGAATACGTTGTCAACGCGAAGGGATATCGAAACT
>JAICPV010000223.1 GCA_025929655.1 Pyrinomonadaceae bacterium | reverse complement strand
CGACCAGGTGATGACCCTCGGAATGAATCACCCGATGGGGCCGCTCGCGCTCGCCGATCTGATCGGACTCGACACCTGTGTGGCGATCCTCGAGGTGCTGCGCGACGGGCTGGGTGATCCGAAGTACCGGCCTTGTCCGCTGCTCAAGAAGTACGTCGATGCAGGTTGGCTCGGACGTAAATCCGGAAAAGGATTTTTCGAATACAAATAGTTTCTTTCCCGTCCCCGGAAACCGTAAACGCGTCACTCTTACATTGCATCAAAACAATTTCACGGCTCCCGGCGTATTAAAACGTGAAAATTTCCCTTTTTAGGAACCAGAAAATGCGAAAACTTATATTCACCGCTCTTATATTGCTATGCGTTGCGGTAGGGGCGATCGCGCAGGTAAAGGTCGCGCCGCTCCCGCTGAAGCAAAGGACGCTCGCTAACGGCCTTCGCGTGGTTACGCTTCAGGACAATAGCAGCCCGACTGTATCGATCCACGTTTGGTACGACGTGGGCGGTAAGAACGACCCGCCGGGACGTTCCGGCTTTGCACATATGTTCGAGCATATGATGTTCAAAGCGACCAAGCACATGCCGAACGAAAAGATGGACCGCCTGACGGAAGACGTCGGCGGGTTCAACAACGCGTCGACATGGCCCGATTACACGAACTATTACGAGGTCGTGCCGTCAAACCATCTCGAGCCGCTGCTGTGGGCAGAAGCCGATCGGATGATCAATCTTAACGTCGATGAAACCAATTTTGCTTCCGAGCGAGAAGTCGTTAAGGAAGAATATCGACAAGGCGTGCTTGCTCCGCCTTACGGTAAGCTGTTTTGGCTGCTGGACGATGTTACGTTTCAGAAGCATCCTTACCGTCGCGGCGTGATCGGTAATCTTGAAGAATTGAGTGCGGCTACGCGCGCGGACGCGGAGGCGTTTTACAAAACGTACTACAGGCCGGACAACGCAGTTCTGATCGTCGTCGGCGATTTTGAACAGAAACAGCTTGACGGTTGGATCGACAAATACTACGGAAAGATCCCGAAACCGAGCGGGTCGATCCCTCGCGTTACGGTGGTCGAGCCCGAATGGACAACCGAGCGTCGCATCAATGAGTTCGGCCCGCGGGTGCCGTTCCCGGCGACGGCCATTGTTTATCGTGCTCCTAAGACGACGAGCCCTGACATTCCGGCGATAAGACTTGCTGCCGCAATACTTTCCGACGGCGAGAGCTCGAGGATGTATATGTCGTTGGTCCGCAATCAGCAGATCGCACAGGAGGCCGACCTCGACCTTGAGTTGAACGCTGAAGGCGGCCGGATGACGCTGCTTGCGATCGGCTCCGACAAAGGAACGTCGCAGAACCTTGAAGCCGCTCTACTTACAGAATTAAAGAAGATCCAAGACGGCGGCGTGACGGCTCAGGAACTTGAAAAGGCGAAGAACCAATTGATCGCCCGCGCGATCCGCGCACGTGAGACCAACGACGGGAAAGCGATCGCTATAGAGCGCGCTGTCGCCTATCTCGGTGATGCGACGGCGGTCAACCGTGAGGTTTCGGATATTCAGGCCGTGACGGCAGCTGACGTGCAGCGCGTTATGAAGCAATATTTCAAAGACAACAACCGCGTGGTGATCTATTACAACCAGGCGAAAGCCGCGGAGGGAGAGAAATGAGATTTCAGATTTCACATTTCAGATTGCAAATAGTTTTAGTTTCTCTGTGCCTCTGCGCCTTGTCGACGGGCCTAAAAGCACAGGATGTGGTCCCGGCACCCGGTCCCGAGCGGTCGGTCAGCATCCCGGCGGTTCAGGAGAAGAAACTGAAGAATGGATTGACCGTCGCCGTGATCGAAAAGAAGAGTGTCCCGATCGTAACCGCGCAGTTGCTGGTCCGTACCGGCGCGTCATCCGAACCAGCAGCAAAAGCCGGTCTTGCAAACCTGGCGGCTGCAATGCTAACGAAGGGGACCAAGACCCGATCGGCAGAGCAGATCGCGGAACAGATGGAATTCCTTGGCGGGTCAATTGGATCTGGGGCCGGCTGGAACGGGTCATCGATCACGATCAGTGCGACATCCGACAAACTTGACCAGGCGATGGCGATCATGGCGGATGTTGCGCTCAATCCGGTCTTCAAACAGGAAGAGCTCGACCTTTTGAAATCTCAATCGCTCGATGAGCTTAAGTTCAACTTAACGCAGCCCGGTTTTCTCGCGACATATGTGTCGAGCAAATACAGCTTTGACGAGCATCCGTCCGGTGGCACCCCGGCGAGCCTTGAAGCTCTTTCGAGGAACGACGTACAGGATTTCTACGCACGCTCATTTGTTCCTAACAACGCGGTCCTCATCATGACCGTAGACGTTTCGCTATCGAATGCGGCGTCGCTTGCCGAGAATCTCTTCGGCAAATGGGCCGAGGGCAAGGTTGAGACGGCAAATGCGAAAACGGCTGCTTCGGACGCCAAAAAGGATATCGTTCGGCGAATGCTGGTTGTCGACCTTCCAAAGTCCGGCCAGGCGTCGGTCAACTATTTCAAACCGATCGCCAGCGTCGGCCGAAACAGCCGCGAATACTACACCGCGTCCGTGCTGAACTCACTTCTTGGCGGCGGGTATTCATCGCGGTTGAATCAGGAGATCCGCATAAAACGTGGTTTAAGCTACGGTGCCGGCAGCTCCTTCACGTGGCGTAACGCGAATACCAATTTTGGAACTCGCACGCAGACGAAAAATGAATCTGCCGCTGAAGTGGCGGAGTTGGTAATAGCAGAATTGAAACGCCTCGCGGAATCCAATGCAGCCGACGTGGAACTGAATCCGCGCAAGCTTGTATTGACCGGCGGCTTCGGCCGCAATCTCGAAACGACCGGCGGGTTGACGGGCGCTCTCGCCGACCTTTACAGTTTTGGCATTCCCACGTCGGAATTGAATAAGTATATGGCGAGCGTCTCCGCGGTCGGTCCTGCGACCGTGAAAGATTTCGCAGCGTCGAATCTCTTCGGGGGCGATATGGTGATCGTCGGTGATTACGCAGTGTTCAAAGAGGACCTTGCGAAACGGTTTCCAAATATGAAGATCGACGTCGTTAAGGTCGATGAGGTGAATATCGAAAGCCCGACACTAAGAAGATCGGATGTTCCGTAGGTAACGCACGCCAAAGGCCGAAATTAGGTTAGACTCACAGTAAGAGTGACGGCTTTAGCCGTTCCAAAATCATGGAACGCCTGAAGGCGTCACTCTTACCTTTTATGCACCGGAACCTGCGCTCATTCATAGATTCGCTTCGGCGTGAGGACGAGATCGTCGAAATTCACACTGAAGTCGATCCGTATCTCGAAATCGCCGAGATACATCGCCGCACGATCGATCAGCAGGGAAAGGCGTTGTTGTTCACAAACGTAAAGGACGCGCAATTTCCGGTCGTGACGAATCTATTCGGGACCGCAAAACGCATCGAGCTGGCCTTCGGGTCACGGCCGCTGGAATTTGTAGAACGTGCCGTCGAAGCCGCTGAAAATCTTTTGCCGCCAAAGCTGGGCATGCTTTGGGAATTTCGCGACCTCGGCCTCGCAGCCCGCAAGATCGGCACCAAGCGAGTTCGAAGAGCTCCGGTCACACAAATTCGCCAAGCGGACGTTGATCTCGAAGCCATTCCGTTTCTCCAGCTCTGGCCTGAAGACGGCGGGCATTTCAACACGCTCCCGCTCGTATATACCGAAAGCCCTTCGACAGGAAAGCACAATCTTGGCATTTATCGAATGCAGAGGTATGACAAACGAACCGCCGGGATGCACTGGCAGATCGGAAAGGGTGGCGGCTTCCATTATTTCGAAGCGGAGACGCGGAACGAGATGCTTCCGGTAACTGTTTTTCTCGGCGGCCCGCCGGCTTTGATCTTATCGGCGATCGCGCCCTTGCCGGAGGATGTTCCCGAACTAATGCTGGCATCGGTGCTCGCCGGTTCGAAGTTGGAAACCGCTGACAATCCAGTGAAGGGCGCACATCGATTGGTCGCCGAATGTGAGTTCGCACTCGTCGGGCACGTACCGCCGCACGAACGGAGATCCGAGGGCCCGTTCGGCGATCACTATGGTTATTACTCGCTGCAGCATGATTATCCGGTCTTTTATGCTGACGCGGTTTTCCATAGGAAGGATGCGATCTATCCGGCAACGGTCGTCGGTAAACCAAAACAGGAAGATTTTTTCCTCGGGGATTATTTACAGGAATTGCTGGCGCCGTTGTTTCCCGTGGTGATGCCGGCGGTCCGCGACCTATGGAGTTATGGGCAGACGGGATTTCATTCACTCGCCGCCGCCGTTGTAAGGGAACGCTATGCCCGCGAAGCTCTTTCCACAGGATTTAGAATACTAGGCGAGGGTCAGCTCACTCTGACAAAGTTTCTGCTGCTGACAGATACGTCTCAAAACCTGCGGAATTTCAGGTCCCTGTTCGAACATATACTCGCTCGGGCAGATTGGAACCGCGACCTTCACATATTCAGCCAGACCGCGTTCGACACCCTCGACTATGCTAGCGGAAAGATAAATCACGGTAGCAAGGCGATACTTATCGGAACGGGAGACGCGAAAAGGGAGCTGGCTGGCGAGTTTCGCGGCGAACTGCCGCAGGGCATTAAGGCTGCCGAACCATATTGCGCCGGCTGTTTGGTGGTCCAGGGTCCTGCGTACTCCGAAGAAAAGGACCTTGCAGACCGCGTAGCGAAATCGGGAGTATTTGATGATTGGCAGATCGTCGTTTTGCACGACGATGCAAAGTTCGCCGACGACACAGACGACTTTTTGTGGGCGACATGGACGCGGTTCGATCCGGCGAGCGACGTTTACGCGAAAATGATCGTATTAAAGAATAACTCCATCGGGTACGCCTCACCGATCGTTATCGATGCACGAATGAAGCCGTGGTAT
>JAICPV010000230.1 GCA_025929655.1 Pyrinomonadaceae bacterium | reverse complement strand
TTTTCAGCGTTCCGTGGCGATGCTGCATTCGTTTCGTTACACGGAGACTGAGCGGGCCTTTCGCGATGTGCTGTCCAAAGACCCATCGTGCGCGATCGCGGGGTGGGGAATTGCGGCCATCCTGATGTCGAACCCTCTGGCCGGCATCGGCCCCTCGCCTGAGTGGGCGCAACGAGGGCAAGGGGCGATCGAAGAGGCGCGGAAGATCAGCGCGAAGACACAACGAGAACGGGACTATATAGACGCGGTGGCGGCGTATTATGACGATTGGGCGAATCGTCCGGAAAAAACCCGGCAGATCAACCGGGCGAAGGCGTTCGAGGCGCTCGCGGCACGATATCCGGACGACGATGAGGCGCAGATCTTCTACGCGCTTTACTTGTCCGGAACTCAGTCCCTCGCGGACCAAACTTACAAAGCCTACTTAGCGGCCGCCGCGATCCTCGAAAAACAGTTCGCCCAACACCCGGATCATCCGGGAGCCGCACATTATCTGATCCACAGCTACGATGCCCCGCCGATCGCGTCAAAAGGATTGAACGCCGCTCGTCGTTACGCAAGCATCGCCCCGGCGGCGCCGCACGCGCTGCATATGCCATCCCACATTTTCACGCGGGTCGGTTACTGGGAAGATTCTGCGGCTACGAACGCGCGTTCGGCCGCTGCGGCAAAGGCTAACAAGGAATTTGAAGAACAGCTCCACGCCATGGACTACATGGTCTACGCATACCTCCAAATGGGTCGCGACTCAGACGCCAAGCGCATAGTTGACGAGGTTCCATCCGTAACAGGCTTCAATACTCTGAGATTTGCCGGGCCATATGGCCAGTCCGCCGCACCCGCAAGATACGCGGTGGAAAGAAGCGATTGGAAACTCGCTGCTGAGCTGAGACCGCAGCCGGGCGCGTTTCCCTTCACGGTGGCGCTGACTCACTTCGCACGCGGTCTCGGAGCGACTCGCTCCGGCAATGCTGCTGCGGCGGAAATTGAAGCGAAAGAACTGGCCCGACTCAGCGAAGAACTCAAAGCTGCCAAGAATGACTACTGGGCTTCGGAAGTCGAGATCAGCAGACTTAATGTAGCCGCATGGGCCGCGTTAGCGAAAGGCGACAAGGAACAAGCACTGGCTTTGATGAAAGCCGCCGCGGACGCTGAGGACAAAAACGAAAAACATATTGTCACGCCCGGCCGCCTGTTGCCGGCGCGCGAACTGCTGGGCGAAATGCTTCTGGAATCAGATCGGCCGGCCGATGCTCTGAAGGAATTTGAAGCGTCGCATATTCGTGAACCCGGCCGTTTTCGCGGATACTACGGTGCCGCGATCGCGGCTTCGCGGTCGGGTGACGCTGCGAAAGCCAGGCAATACTACTCGAAGCTGGTCGAAATTGCCGACAAGAAGAGCTCGAGGCCCGAACTGGCCAAGGCGCGCGAGTTCTTGGCAAAGAACTGACCTCTGTCTGCAGTTCTTGACAGTCATATGCCTCTTTGGCAATCTTAAAGTTCGCTTTCGAGGCGACGTGTAGGCACTTAGCTCAGTGGTAGAGCACTACCTTGACACGGTAGGGGTCAGCAGTTCAACTCTGCTAGTGCCTACCATTTTAGTTTTAAAGCCCACCATAAATTCTCAAATCGATCCGAACATCAGGGTGTAAAATTCGTAGATATAGATATTGAAGACAGATTTCGAGCGCTTGCCGGTTGGATCTCTGCATTGGAGTAATTCTTATGATCGAAACACTTGAATCCCCTGATTATTTGGTTGCGTTGAAATTGACGGGTGCACTTTCCGCTGACGATGTCGCTAAAGCCTACGCCGCGACGGAAGAAGCTTTGAAAAAGAACGACCGTATCTCATTTTTCGCGGATATCGACGATTCGATAAACATTACTTGGGAAGGCCTGTATAAAGACCTTTCGGAGGGCATCGGCCAGTTCGGGAAATTGAAACATTACTACAGGGCGGCCGTTGTCACGGACAAGAGCTGGCTGGGTGCGATGGCGCGCGTTGAAGGGCTCGTTTTTTCTTCCATCGATGTTCGCGTCTTCCCGAAAGCGGAAAGGGATAAAGCATTCGCCTGGGCTTCCGAAAAACCTGAACCCCTTCCGAAACCAAAAACCCCGGATCCCGCCATCCATTTGATCCAAACCACTAAGGATAAAGTTTTCGCGTACGAGGTCGACGGCCCGATCTACGAAAAAGACATCAAGACCGCCATTGCAGGCCTGAAAGAGGCATTTGAAGCGCACGAGAAAGTGAACGTTCTTGCCCGAATGAAAAACTGGGCGGGCTTCGACCTTGTATCGGTTTTGAACGACGAGCTTTTCAAGACAAAATATAAGTCGCTTTCCAAGGTTGAAAAGTATGCGGTTGTTGGCGCACGGCCTTGGATGCGAAACTTTCTGGAGCTTATCAATCCGATGATCTCGCCGAATATTCGGGTTTTCGACGCCGAGGATGAAGCCGAGGCGTGGGAATGGGTGGGCGCCCAACAGGCCCTTCTGCCCGGAAAGGCCAAGAAGGCTTGAGTTTCATGGCTGAAGTTTGTAGACTTTTAAGGTTTGGAAAATACGCGGTAGGCGCCAAACGCCTGCCGCTTACTGTTTTTCGATAAGATGCTTACGAAGAACTTTGCTGCTTCAACAACTACTACGACGCGTCTCTAATGGCGCGAAAGTAAGAGTTACGCCTTCAGGCGTGATTCTTTGGCAAAGTCGCTCTTATCGGATCTGATCTTGGTTAGTAGTAGGAAACTGTAAGAGTGACGCGTTTACGCGTTAAAGGCCGTTATACGTAGATCGATAGTTTTGACGGCATCGGCGTGTTTTCACGCCTGAAAGGCGTAACTCTTACGTGTATGAGCGAAATAAACGTAAAATTTGGAGACTTTCAGCGCAGTATTCCTGCGCCCGCGACGGTCGCCGACGCGATCAAAGCGTTCGATCGGGACGCGCTCAAAACTGCCATTGCCGCGAAAGTGAACGGTGAGGAATTTGACCTGGATCGCGAACTAACGCCAAATGGCCCGATCTCCATCGAACCGATCACCGTTGAGAGCCGTGACGGTCTGGAAGTAATTCGGCATTCGACCGCGCACCTGCTGGCTGCAGCTGTCCTTGATCTTTTTCCGGGCACAAAGCTGGGCGTGGGGCCCGCACTAATGGATGATCCGCGATACGGATTCTTTTACGACGTTATTGCTCCTCGAAATCTGACCGAGGAAGATCTTCCAGTGATCGAAAAGAGAATGAGGGCGATGGCGAAGCAAAATCTTCCCTATCGTCGTGAAGACATCGAAAAAGCGAAGATCCTCGAGATCTTCGAACAGCGCGAAGAACCTCTGAAGCGTGAATTGATCGATGAGAAGGTTGAAGAAACGGCAAGTATCTATTACATCGATAATTCCCCATTCATCGACTTTTGCATGGGGCCTCATGTGCCGCACACCGGTAAATTGAAGGCCTTCAAATTGCTTGCTCTATCAGGAGCTTACTGGAAAGGCGACGCGAACAACCAGCAGATGCAGCGCATTTACGGAACCGCATTTGCGACGCAGCAAGAGCTCGATGCCTGGACAAAGCAGCGTGAGGAAGCCGAGAGACGTGACCATCGCCGACTGGGAAAAGAACTTGATCTTTTCTCGATCAAAGAAGAATTCGGACAGGGCCTCATATTTTGGCACCCGAAAGGCGGCGCGATCCGCACGGAAATGGAGAATTATCTTCGTCAAGAGCTTCAGAGGCGCGGATATGGAATGGTGTTTACTCCGCACATTGCGAAGCGCCAGCTATGGCAGACCAGCGGGCACGAGCAAAATTACGCCGATTCCCTTTTCGAGCCGATGAAGATGCCCGAAAAGTTCGGCGAAGATACGGAATTTCGCCTAAAGCCGATGAACTGCCCCGGGCATATTGGCATCTACGAGGCACATCCGCGATCATACCGCGACCTTCCGCTGCGTTACGCTGAATTTGGGACGGTTTATCGTGCCGAACTTTCCGGTACACTCCACGGATTGCTGAGGGTGCGTGGATTCACACAGGACGACGCGCATATTTTCTGTATGCCGGAACAGGTCGAGATGGAGATCGGCGATTGCGTGGACTTTGCGTACGACGTTTTCAAAACATTCGGCTTTGAGAACTTTAAGGTTGAACTTTCCGTTAGAGGCGGCGCCGACAACAAGGGTTATCTGGGTTCTGACGAAGAGTGGGAAAAGGCCGAGATCGCTCTCGTAAAGGCGCTCGGCGAACGGTCCATCCCGTATGAGCGTATCGAGGGCGAGGCCGCGTTCTACGGCCCAAAGATCGATATCAAGGTGGAAGATTCCATCGGCCGGCTATGGCAGCTCTCGACCGTCCAGTTCGATTTCAATCTGCCCAAGCGGTTCGAGCTTGAATACATCGGCGACGATAACCAGAAGCATGAGCCGGTGATGGTGCATCGAGCATTGTTCGGTTCCACCGAACGGTTCTTCGGGGTGCTGATCGAGCATTACGCAGGCGCCTTCCCGCTGTGGCTGGCGCCGGTGCAGGTAGTCGTGCTCCCGATTACCGATCGGATAAATACTTACGCGGAAAGCGTTTCAAACGATTTGAAAGCCGCTGGTTTCCGTACCGAATCCAATTTGAAATCCGATAAGATCGGTGCGAAGATTCGCGAGGCGCAATTGCAAAAAGTACCTTATATGCTGGTCCTTGGCGACAAGGAATTGGAAGAAAACAAGGTTGCCGTTCGCGAACGAAAGCAAGGCGACATCGGCGTGATGTCGTTGGATGAATTCAAAGAGATGATCACGCAGCAAAAGATCACGCGTGCGCT
>JAICPV010000112.1 GCA_025929655.1 Pyrinomonadaceae bacterium | reverse complement strand
TCTCCTAACGAACTGATCGAACTGAAACGACACGGGATCCCCTGATCCTTCGACAAAAGCCGCTACAAAGGAGGCTGCACATGAAGACAGAACTGGTGGTTGGAAGATTGATTATCGCGGCTTTCGCCGTTTCTTGCACATTTGCCCAGCAGCCCGATCCGAGCGCGTTCGTCGGCATGGTCCGCCAGGCGCAGGAAAGATCGCAGGCAAGGGATTGGCGGACGGCGGTTCCGCTTTGGGAAAAGGTGGTTGCTGCCAACCCTTATATGGCATGGAACTGGTATCCCCTAGCGATCGCTCAATACAACGCCGGCGAATACCGCAAGGCCGCGGCGTCGTATGAAAAGTCGCTGGATCTGGGTGCGGGAAGACTGTCGGTGATCGCGCTCGATGTGGCGCGGTCGTACGCGAGGCTGATCGACAAAGAAGTGACGTTGAGGTGGATCGCCAGATCCCTGCAGCTCGGCCTGCGCTCGCGCGACAGATTTCGAGACGATGAAGCATTTGCGTTCCTTCGCAGTGATCCGCAATACACGAAACTTGCAGCCGAAGTGGATACGGCCAAAATGTCGCGAACGGATGGCTGGCGGCACGACCTTTCATTTCTCGCGTCGGAAATCAAGCGGATGCACTATCGTCCCTTCCATAAAGTTACGGAAGCTAGTTTCGACAGCGAAGTCAGGAAATTGAATGCCGAAATTCCGCAGTTGGCCGACGAACAGATCGTTACGCGTCTGATGCGGCTGATGGAACCGATCGGCGACGGGCACACGGGTATCTTTCCCGGTTTCATCAGGACGTGGAGGTCCGCACCGATCCAATTGGAGATATTCGAGGAAGGGCTTTACATCATTGGAGCCGATCCGAAATATCGCGACATCGTCGGCACTCAGATAACGCGGATCGGGGAAAACACTACCGATTTCGTCATCAAGTCGGTCGCTCCCATCATCAGTAAAGACAGTGAACAGGGCGTGGTGCGGAGCGTCGTCGATTTCATCCGATATCCTGCTTTGTTGAGAGGACTCGGCCTACTTCCTCAAGCTCAGAATCTTACCCTGACAGTGCAGGATGCGAATGGTAAGACGCGAGACACTATCATTCCCGCTGTCGAAATCGACAACCGGCATTCACGCATCGACGGGCACCCGACGTGGGTTACCGTGCACGGCTCGGCTCCCACACCGGCTCCACTGTATCTGAAGAATCGCCGAACGAACTACTGGTTTGAACGGCTGCCGAACAGCAAGACGGTGTATTTCCAGTTCAATCTGGTCGTTAACGCTCAGACGGAATCGCTGAATGTTTTCCTCGAAAGGTTTTTCAAGTTTATAGATGACAACGACGTCGACAAACTGATCATCGACATGCGCTGGAACAACGGCGGCAACACGACGCTAATGCGGCCGCTGGTCAACGGATTGATCGCGCGTTAAAAAATAAACCGACCGGGCCGTCTCTTTGTTGTTGTCGGCCGATACACATTTTCTGCGGCCGTGAATGTTGCCGCAGCACTTGAACAAAACACTAACGCGTTTCTGGTAGGCGAACCGACTCCGACCGGACCGAATAATATTGCCGAATCGAATATCATCACCCTTCCATACAGCCGAGTCAGTGCGAGCATTTCGGACGTATACTGGCAAAACTCTTGGCCGACGGACACTCGGACGATGATCGCGCCCCAACTCTACGTACCGCGCAGGTTCGATGCGTACAAAGCGAACCGCGACCCGGTAATGGAGACGATCCTCGCGTACCCGTCGCCGGACTGACAGACGCGAAATAAACCGGAGATTCACACCCTACCGACGCGGATGTCGCACTTTGTTTCAGTTTTTCCAAGAAACTGTGGCACTCGGGCTGTTGGAGAAGTGCTTCAACGAGCGCGGCCCGTGCATTCTGTGGATCGCGGTCGAACCGCGGTTTGCTTCGCTGCGCAGCGAACCCCGTCTTCAAGCGATCCTCAGGAAAATGAACCTGCCGCCGGCATGACCGGGAAGACCCGTTAACGTCCCCAGCAGTCCGGCTCCGGTCATTTCGGCTATTTCCAAACGGATGAGTTTCCGTTTCCCCGACCTGCGAGTTTCTCAAGGAACCATTCGCAATAGCCGCTCTATCTCTTGTTAGTCGTCTCCCATTGAATCCGCAGTGTATGCCGAGAAAGAGTCGCCGTCCCATTGGCTCGTCCGAGCCCCGACTCGGTCGCCCCCCCTGTCTGACAATGATTTGCCATGTCGATTGGCCCACACCCTCGGAGTTTTGGGACCCTATGCCACGGTCCAGATCCGGCTACGGGGAACCGGTTCGGTCTACTCATCAATTCTCCTCGATTTCCGATTTATTGAGTAAGACCGGATCGCCCAGACCCAGGGCTCGCAGACGCGGCAGTTGCGTTTTCGCATCGCCGACGATCAGGAAGACCATGCGGTTCGTGTTCAAGTACTTCGCCGCCAAACGACGGATCTCGTTGACGGTCATGTTCTTCACGATGTGCTCGCGCTCGCGCACGTAATCGGGTTTCCAGCCGTACTGGCTGATATCCCTGAGCATGCCGAGTTTCGCGTTCGCCGTTTCGAATGCACGCGCGTTGCTCTTTATCAGGAAGCTCTTCGTCGTCGCAAGGTCCTCTTCGGTGTAGGTCTTTCCGAAATCGTCGAGGATCAATTTGATCAACTGGGCGGCCTCGAACGTGACGTTCGTCCTGATGCTGCTTCCGACAGTGAAAGGCCCCGGGCTATGCGTCCCGAAAAAGCTCGAGTTGATCCCGTAAGTGTATCCCTTCCCTTCCCGGAGCTGCTGTGTAAGCCGGGACGCGAACCCGCCGCCGCCGAGAATGTAATTCATCACCGTCGCCGGGTAATAATCCTTATCAGTTGCCGCCAACGCCGGGTAACCGAACCGGACAACTGACTGCTTGGCGTCGGGGATGTCGTAGAAATAAATCGCCGGTTTCGATGGCGGGGCCGGCGTTTTGTAAACAGGTATCTCCACCGACCTGGGGCGCCAACGGGAGGTGAGGCTCTTAAGCGAGCTCGCGGCCTTGTTCCTATCCACCGCACCGACCACGTGCATTCGGGCGACCGAGGGTGAAAAGGCCCGTGCGTAGTACGCTTTCAGGTCGTCAAGCGTGATCGCGTTGACGGTATCGATTGTGCCGAAGATCGTGCGCGAGCGAATATTTTCGTCGCCGTAAATAAGTTTCCGATATTGATTTTCGGCGACCGCGTTCGGGTTCCCTTCCTGCTGGCGGATCGTACTGATCGTGCCCTGTTTTAGAAGATCGAACTCCTTCGCGTCCCACCGCGGTTCAAGCAGGATCTCTTCGACGAGAGCCATGGTCGCCTCGTAATTCTTAGCTAGGGTGTTGCCCTGCACGGTGACCGCTTCTGTACCGGCGAAGACGTTGATATTCGCGCCGAGTTGCTGGATGGCTTCCTCCAATTCCTGCGGCGTCTTTTTCGCGGTTCCCTGCGTCATCATCCGAGCCGTCAGGTATGCGACACCGACCTTGTTTATGTCGTCGAGCTGTTCCCCGCCGTCGATCACGATCTCGAAATTCACAAGAGGCACTTCGTCATTCTCGATCCCGTAAATCCGCATGCCGTTCGATGTTTTGGTTTCCCAGATGGTCGGGATTTTGACCTGTGGGGCGGATCCGTACGGCGGCTCGACGCTTCGATCGAACGAGGAGGGCGTTTTTTCGTAGGTTGCTTTCACGTTCGGATCCACCGCGGCCTCGGCACCTGCGACGATCTTTTCCTCGACGACCTGCGCTTTTTCTGAGTCCTGCAATGCCAGATCGATCTTGCCTTTGGGAACAAAGCTCGCCGCGACGCGGTTCTTACCCTTGATGTACTTTTCGTACACGCGAACGACGTCGGCCGGCGTGACCGCCATGATCGCCTTTATGTCCTTTTCCACTTGGCCCGGGTCGTCAGCGAAAATATTCCCCTGCGCGAGCTGCGCGCCCTTTCCGAGCACACTGGAGAGGCCGTTGTAAAACTGCGTTTCCTGTCCGGCCTTGATCCGGGCGAGGTCCTTTTCGGAAATGCCTTCCTTTTCAAATTTCGCGAATGCTTCATCGACCGCAGCCGCTACTTCATCCAGATCCTTATCGGCGAAAGCGGTGACGTTCAAGCGCGTCTGACCCGCCAGTTCCTGGGCCAGCGTGAACATCACGGCCCCAGCAGTGAGCTTTTTGTCCTCGACGAGGACTTTATAGAAAGGGGCCGACTTCCCGCGAGTGAGATAATTTGCCAGCATCGATAGCGGGTAGGAATCCTGGTGATACTGCGGAACCGTCGACCACGCGTACGTGAGTTCGGGTTCACGGGCGAAATTGTCTTCGTGATAAAGCTTGAAGTTTTTCGCGATAACGCAGGGACGTTTCTCCATACGCGGTGTTTCAGGCCCGCGCTTGATCTCGCTAAAGTATTTTTCGACCCATTTCTTCGCCTGTACCATGTCAAAATCGCCGGCGACAACAAGCGTTACGTTTTGCGGGCCATACCAGCGACGATAGAAATCTTTGACATCCTCGAGGGTGGCGCTTTGGAGATCCTCCAGCGAACCAATCACCTGCCAGTTGTATGGGTGGTCCGCGGGGCACGCCGCTTTATCGATCACGTAACTGGTGTGACCATACGGGGCGTTGTCCACCCCTTGGCGCTTTTCATTTTTTACGACCTGTTTTTCCTTGGCCAGTACAGGTTCGGTAACGGTGTTGATGAACCAGCCGAGCTTGTCCGCTTCCGCCCAGAGCATTTTTTCGAGGGCGTCGCTGGGGACCGTTTGCAGGAAATTCGTCCGGTCCCGGTTCGTTGAGCCGTTCGCACCCGAGCCGCCAATTCGCGCGGTCATTTTGTCGAGGCCGCCTTTTCCCAAATTCTCGGATTCCAAAAAGAACAGATGCTCGAACATGTGAGCGAAGCCGGTGCGCCCGGGCTTCTCCCGAGCGGAGCCGACGTGTGCAGTCAACGAGACCGCGACTACGGGATCTGACCGGTCCACATGGAAGATCACGTCGAGCCCGTTGGGTAGCGTGAATTTTTCGAAATCGATCCTGAGCGGCTTTGATTGCGCAAGGCTCTGCGAAACTGCGAACAAAACGAAAGCGAGAGCGAAATATTTGACGATTTTCATAGTGATGGCCCCGTTTGATGCGGCGAATTTTTTGAGAAATATGTAGATGATACATATTTTGAGCACGGTTTGTTTCATTCAAACTTAGGCATTACGGGCCGGTGTCCAGTCGGAGTTCGGGGTCGTGAACCGCAGTTCATCTCGAGAAACTCACGATCGATTTGTTAATCGAACCGTGGCACGGCCTGCGGATGCTAAAGACGGCGATCAAGCTCGAATAGCAAAACTACCTCCTCTGATAAAGATTTGTCATCGAGACGGCGAAAAGGTCCTATCGTAAAACACCGATTTCGACTGTCCGAAGGACCGCGACGATTCATGCTTCACGGTGATTAAGCACATTTTGCGATTAGGACAGTTGAGCTGACACAATTCCTCATTCCTCGGTGTTCATACAATAAGTCGAGTTGTATCTGAGATAGTCCAAAGGTTAGCGAATACTAGGTTCCCCAGGATTATAGAAGGCGGTGAACGGAGATGAATATAAGCCGACGTGATCTGCTTTTCTCGGGCGGGTTGTCTTTGGCGGCTGCCGCGCTCGGACGCTCGCAGACTGCACCACCTGCGAATGAGGCGGCGGTTCCTTCCGGGCAAACGCGGTTCCTGGCCGCGCTCCGGAGGAACCGGCTTGGGATGACGCTCAACGACACGCCTGCGGGAGCTGGCTGGGATTGGATCGTCCAACAGGCTCGGGCTGCCCGCTTTACGCTGATCGGGGAAGAACACGGGGTGGCGGAAACCGCACAGTTTTCTGCGGCGCTCTTCAACGCACTTCGCAGTTCGGGTTACAGCCGAGCGGCAGTCGAGCTGTCGCCGGCGATAGGCGATTATGTCCAGGCAGGCGCACGACGTGACGGCCTGAAGGGCGTTGAAGCTCTCTTAAAAGATCCCGGAGCGTTTACATTCTACAACCTCCGCGAGGAGGCTCAGTTTCTCGCCGATGTGGTCGCAGCTGGTCCGCGGAAAGAGCAGGTTCTTTGGGGTCTTGACCGCGAGATTTTCAGCGATCGCTTCCTAGTCTCGAGGCTCGAATTGAAAGTACCCGCACGTGCTCGTGACGCCTTCGTGCGTCTAAAGCAGGCCCAGACGAGAGCGTGGGAGAGGTTCGGCCGAACCGCGAATCCCGATGACATGTTCATACTCGCGGAAGATCCGTCCCTTGTGTCGGCGTTGCGGAACGCGTGGCCGAAACCGGACCATCAGAGCGACGTTATAATGCGCACGCTACAAGGTGCGCTCGAGATCGAGACCGCGGAACGCACGGGGGGCCGATGGCCTTATTTTCAGCGGCGAGCGGAATGGATGCGAGGCAACTTCGCTATGATGTTGAAAGCGGAGGATGGCCTTAAGGTGCCGCCGAAGATCTTTATGAAATTCGGCTACAACCATATGATCCGCGGCGCCAATTACCTGAATGTATTCGATCTCGGGGCGATGGCAGACGAAGTAGCAGCGCTTACTGGCGACCGTGCGTTTCACATAATCGTACTGCCGGGCCCCGATTCTCGGCAGGCAGTTCCGGGACAAGGCCGAAGCTTCCGCTCCGTCGCGACGGCTGACAATGACGACTTTCAGACCGGCGATGGTCGCCTCACACGCTTGCTGCCTAATCTTAATGCCGCGGGCCATGAAGTGATTGATTTTCGGCAATTGCGGCCGATCGCCATGCGCGGACTCGAAGCATGGAATCCCGATGTCATCCGCACCATCCACGGCTACGACGCCGCTGTCATCTGGAAGGGAGCACACGCATCCACCGGATTAGAGTAATGCAAGAGACCGGTGAAGATCGAGAACAATACCGTCACGACATTTTCACTGTTTTATTGGTGGAGTTTCAAAAATCTATGCGCCTGTGTT
>JAICPV010000585.1 GCA_025929655.1 Pyrinomonadaceae bacterium | reverse complement strand
TCTTGGTTGCATCGTCTCCAGTCTCGTAGTAGATCTCGTCATGAACTTCAGAACCTAACCTGGCCGCGTTAGTGATACCGGTCCCGATCTCGACTGCTTTCGTCGCGTGGATCGACATGAAAGCCTGGGCGATGCGGCCGTCGAGTTTTTCGTTCCAGGAGGTGTGAGAGCCGAGCCCGACCGGCACGCCTTTGGCGACGACCTCGTAGATGCCGCCGAGAGTGTCTCCGCTTTCCTTAGCTCGATCTATTGCGGCGATCATTTCAGATTGGACTTCCTCGTCTGCACAGTTGAGCAGCGAATCGTCGTTTATCGCGCAAATTTCTTCCCAGGTTTTTGACAACGGCTCGGTAGGGATCGCACCCAGCTGAATGACGTGGCTTCGGATCTCGGCGCCGAATTGCGCAAGGAGCTGTTTCGCGAGCGCTCCGGTGGCAACGCGGGCGGCGGTCTCGCGCGCGGATGCACGCTCGAGAATGTTTCGAAGGTCGCGCACGCCGAACTTTTGCCCGCCGGCAAGGTCGGCGTGGCCGGGACGCGGGCGTGTTACGGATCGGTCATTCTTTAGCCCTCCCTTACGGTCAGGCTTCTGCGGGGTCCCGGCTAACGCCGGGAGCTCGACGCCCATTACTTCCTGCCAATGGACGAAGTCTTTGTTTTCGATCATCATGGCGACGGGCGAGCCGAGTGTCTGGCCGTGACGTATCCCCGATAGAATCTCAACCTTATCGCTTTCGATCTTCATCCGCCCGCCTCGGCCGTAGCCTTGCTGTCGGCGCCAAAGCTCGCGGTTGATGGCGTCGATGTCGATCGGCATTCCAGCGGGCAGACCTTCAACGACGGCAACAAGCGCCTTTCCGTGAGATTCTCCCGCGGTAGTAAATCGAAAAAACATAAAACGTACTAAAAGCAAAGTCGCAAAGACGCAAAGGAATTACTTTGCGACCTCGAAACTTCGCGTTTTTGCATTGAAAGCTCTTCTCCTCAAAACTATCAGACCGATCGAAGCGATGATAAGCATTCCCCCTGCAAAAGTCTGCGGCGGAAGCGTTTCGCCGATCGCGACGGCTCCTATTATCACCGCGAGCAGCGGCGTTACGAGCGAGATCATCATAGCTTTGGTCGATTCGACCCTTTTCAAAAGCCAATAGTATAGCCAAAACGCGGCGATCGTGCCGGGAACCGTTAAATAAACTATGCAAATGATCGCCCGCAACGACCAGTTGAAGGTAAGCGGGTTGCCCTCAACCATCAGCGCATAAATAATGATCGCCGGAAGCCCGAAAAGCATTTGTGAAAAAACCATCGTCGCGGGATGCATTTCCGTGCCCCGTGCTTTTATTAGGATCGACGCCTGTGCCGCTGCGTACGCGCCGATGACAATTGCGACGCAGCCCGCAAACGCCCAAACACTTTCGACGCGAAGCTGATCGATGAAAATAACGGCAACGCCGATGATGCCCAGCGAAACGGCCAGGATCTTCCGCCTGGTGATCCTCTCGTGGGGCAGAAAGAACCACGCGAGCAGCAGGCCGAAGACCGTGATCATGGCTTGCAGCACCGCGGCGAGTCCC
>JAICPV010000330.1 GCA_025929655.1 Pyrinomonadaceae bacterium | reverse complement strand
TCGTCCCAGGCGCGCCCGATGGATTGACCTTCAGCGCGACGATGTCGGAGGGGACGACGAAGCGGGCCCAGGCGTCTGGCGCGTGAGCAGCGCCGGTCAAGGCCTTCATGCCCTCGTCCACCATCGAGCGGACCGCAGGCTGCGACACGCGTCGGTCGACGAAAGACCGGGAGTGGAAGACCTCCACGACACGGCCCGGAAACAATCCTGGCATGCCGAGCGGAGAGATCGGCATGTCGGGCGCCTGCACGTCGATCCGCAAAGACTCGAGCGCAGACCCGCTCTGCGCGAAGGGGAGCTTGGCCAGGCCCAGGTGCAGCGTTCCGAGCGCGGTGTTGTTCTCATCGCGAAGCAGCAGCCGCGGCTTGATCGTGCGTATCTGCAGCAGCGGCAGAGCCGAGAAAATCAGCGAGATCAAAACGCCGAGCAGTATTCCCTGAAATACGGTCGATGCGTTTACCGCGTAGGTCATCTTTTCCGGAAGCTCTGCTGCGAACCGCCACCGCACGAACCAAAGAGTCGACTGCGCCAGCAGCACACCGAAAAGGCTGCCGGCGAAACCGAGCGTCAGGATCTGAAAAAGGTAAACCAGGATGATGCGGTTGCCCGATGCTCCGAGACATTTCAAGACGGCAACGGCCTTTCGCTTTTGTTCGACGAATGCACGCGAGACGTTCCAGACCCCGATGCCGCCTAAAACAAGAATTAAAAGGCCCGTCAACGCAAGATAATTCTCCGTTCGCTCGAACTGCTCGCCGAGCCGCTCCTGGGTTTCGCGATACGATTGAACGGTGAGCGTCGTTCCTTTCAGAACCTCGCGAAGCTGCGTCACAAGCTCGGTCGGATTATCCGAAGTGCGGTAAAGGATGCGATTTCGAACTCGGCTTGTATTCCGATTGATACCTGCAAGGTCGAACGCCTTCTTTTCGATGAAAACGCGTGCGCCAAGGCGGAAGCCGCTGATCCCTCCGGGCTCTTCGTCGAAAACTGCTCGGATCCGGAACGCGGCCTCACCGATCTTTATCTCGTCGCCGATCTTTACGTCCAGGTCCTCTAGCAGGATGCGGGCAACGACGGCACCTTTATTCTCAAGCAGCGAAAAATCGAAAGGCTGCCCGTCAGCCAGCACGAAATTTCCGACGAGCGGAAAAGGCGGCTCGATACCTTTCAGCTCGATCATCCGGACGCTCTCGTTTGCAGGATCAACCGGCCGGGCCATCGTCGAGGCGGTGATGGTTTCATTCCTCGCTTCGATGATCGATGAACCCTCTACGACAGACGCGATCTTCCCGAGGTCGGTCGGCGAGAAATCACTCGTCGTACTGATCTCGAAGTCAGCCGTCATCAATGCCCTCGCGTCCGTGCCTACCGCCCGGGTCACATTCTGAATAAGCGACCTCAACGCGACCACCGACCCGACGCCTAGTGCGATGCAAAGAAAGAAAAACAGCAGACGCTTCCAGGAGGAACGTATTTCGCGCTTCGTTAGATTGAAGACAAATCTCATTAGTGATCAACTGCAGAAGCCTGACTGTAAGGGACGGCTAAACCGGCTCCGTCTCGCTGACCGCGTGAATTTCATCGAATGCTGAGCCCTCTCTTACGGTCAGGCTTCTGCTTTCGTCGTTTACGACCGACCCGTCTCTCAAGACGATCTGTCGGTCCGCCTGGCGGGCCAATTCGGCGTCGTGCGTTACCAAAACGAGCGTTACTTTGTTTCGCCGGTGCATATCGGTCATCAGTTCCAGCACGTGATGGCCGTTCTTCGAATCCAGATTTCCCGTCGGCTCATCTGCGAGCAGTATCTTTGGCGAGTTCGCGAACGCCCGAGCGATGGCGACGCGCTGCTGTTCGCCGCCTGACAGCTCCGACGGGTAATGATGCCCCCGGTTCGTCAGGCCGACGTCGCAAATCAATCGCTCGGCTCGCTCGAACGCCCCGCCATCTCCCAAAATCTCCAAAGGGATCAAAATATTCTCGAAGGCTGTGAGGCTCGGGATCAGATGGAACGATTGGAAGACGAACCCGATCTTGCGGCTGCGAATTTCGGCCAGCCTGTCCTCACCCATCGATGTTATGTCTTCGCCATCGATCGAGATCGTGCCGGAGGTCGGAGCGTCCAGGCCCGCGATCAGGCCGAGAAGCGTTGACTTTCCGCTGCCCGATGCACCTGTCAGCGCGACGAATTGGCCCTCAGGGATATCGATGACGACATCGTCTAGTATAGTGAGTTCCTCGTTGCCCGAACGGACAATTTTGCTTACGTTTTTGATCGCTATCATCTAGATTGAATCGTGAATTGCGCGCGGCTAAATGTAAAATCACTTCAGCGAAATTTGAATTTCTTCCGCGTGTTTCTGTGTGTTTGGCGGTTTGGAATTTGACTCACAAGATACAGAAAAACGCAGACACGGAAACAAGGAATACGGAGATTAGAGCATGGAAGTTCGAGATTCGAGTCGAACAATTTACTTCGAACTGGCGTAAAACTGCATCTAAGTATGTTATGAATCGGCTCACATTTTTATTTTCAGTTCCTGTTCTTGCGTTCTTTATTTCAGCATGCGGGGTTACCACCGCCGAGCAGATCGACGTGGATTCGAAGCCGCTCGTTATGCCGAAAAACGTCGCCGCGAAGCCGAGGATCGTCGCGTTTGGGGACAGCCTCACGGCCGGTTTTGGCCTTGAAGAGAACGAATCTTATCCATATCTGCTGCAGCAGAAACTGAATTCGGAAGGGTATAATTACGAGGTCGTAAACGCCGGCGTTTCCGGTGATACCAGCCGCGGCGGACTGGAACGGATCGAATGGACCCTGAAGGGCGACAATGTGCAGATCCTCATTCTTGCACTTGGTGCGAATGATATGCTCCGTGGCCTTCCGCCTGCAAAGATGAAGGAAAATCTGGACAAGATCATCCAAAAAGCGAAGGCTAAAAACATCAAGGTCCTGCTATGCGGGATGCTTGCGCCGCCGACGATGGGAGCTGCATACATGCGCGATTTTTCGAACGTGTTCCCCGACCTCGCCGAGAAACACAACATCGCGTACATGCCGTTTCTGCTCGAAAAGATCGCACTTCAGCGAGACCTCAACCAGGCCGACGGCATCCATCCGAACGCCCGCGGCACACGGATCATGACCGACAACGTCTATCGCGTCCTACAGCCGATGCTGGTTAAATAGTATTTGCACGAATTACACGAATTACACGAATGATTTCTTTTCATTTGTGTAATTCGTGTTATTCGTGGCTAACTCTCTCCTATGAACGTCACGCATCTCGAATGTGCCTTGTGCGGACTGCATCACGAGGCACGCGTCCTGCAAAACCTTTGCGTCGAATGCGGCAAGCCTCTGCTCGTCCGCTACGATCTCGAAGCCGCCGCGCAAACTCTTTCGCCCGAAAGTTTGAAAGACAGGGAAGCCAGCCTATGGCGCTACCGAGAAGTTCTACCTATAGATAATTGGGAAAACATCGTGTCATTCGGCGAAGGCTGGACGCCACTTCTCAGTGCTCATAAACTCGCAGAAAACCTCGACATCAGCGTCAACTTATTAATAAAAGACGAAGGCCAAAACCCTACGCAAAGCTTTAAAGCACGCGGGATGACCGCCGCAATTTCGATGGCAAAAGAATTTGGCGTGCAAAAGGTCGCTGTGCCTTCGGCGGGAAACGCCGCCGGGGCGATGGCAGCCTACGCCGCCCGTGCCGGGATGGAAGCGCATATCTTCATGCC
>JAICPV010000542.1 GCA_025929655.1 Pyrinomonadaceae bacterium | reverse complement strand
TCCCGCCACCTCGACGTCAGCAAGCTGAAGGAGGTCGCGGAAAACCATCATCCCTGATCGATCGTGAACGCAACCCTAAAGATCGAATCCGGTTATGAAAAGCGCGATGTTGTCGTGGAGGGCGAGATCTCGATCGGGCGGACGGGCACAGCGGATATTGTCCTTGAAGACTCCGGGCTTTCGCGAAAGAACACTTCGTTCTTTGTCGATGACGGCGAACTGTTCGTAGCTGACGAAAATTCGACGAACGGTACATTCGTGAACGGCGAAAAGGTTGCAGGTCGCCCGCGAATATTGCGCGACGGAGACACCGTTAAGATAGGAAGCGAAACAACTATCCGTGTTCAGATCGGAACGAGTGGCACTTCACGGCCATCGTTAGTTTCTAATGTTCCGCCGCCGCAGAATTCTCTGCCTGCGCAGCCATCTGTGAGTCCGCCGGCCCCCTCTGCGCCCGTTAATGCCGGCCCGCCGATCATGTTGATCGCCGCCGGGGTAATGACGGCTTTTATCTTGATCTTGGGAGCGGTGGCAATGATCGCGGTTTCTTATGCAGGCAGCGGTCCATCCACCCGGGGAACGACAACACCTCCCCCGATCCAAACGGGCGCGTTGATACCTGTGCGGGTCATCGATCCGCTTGGCGGGGAGGACGAGGACGATCTCGACGACCTTATCGCTTCATGGGAAGTCGCCGAAGATGAATTGAAGGCCGAGACCGTGGAAGATATCACCGGCGGCACCGCTGATGAAGAAAAGGAGTTGAATGTAACTGCAGCATTCCTCGCCGACCGGCAGCGTAAAGCTTTCGAGCCGCGTCCAGGCGAGGCGGGCATTCGGCCAGCAGGGCTTCAGGTTCCGAAAGAGTTGTTCGGCGACGGCGTGATAAAGCAAAAGGCGAAGCTTGCATCGATGAACGCCGGTGGTTACAAGCAGCCGCTGGATTTTGCCGAGCTTGCAGAAAAGCGCTTGAGCCGAGAATTGATCGAGATGCCGATGGCCACGAACAGCTTTTATCTTGACGTCGGCGGCTCGGCACAGGATCGACCGTTTTCATCGTTCAGCTTCAAAGAAGGGATCGCCGAGATACTGGTCGGCTCACCCAAATACGGAATACTCAGCAAGCTTGCGGGCAACTTCGCCGGGCAGACGTACGACCTGAACAATCCCGCGCACCGCAAGCAGATGCGCATGCGCCTGCTTCGAATGTTCCATCCGAAAGCGAAGCCGATTTTAAAGGAACTGGCTGATGCGTATTTCGGCAAGTTCGGACGTCCGCTTCGGGTTACTTCGCTCACGCGTTCGATGGACTATCAAATACTGTTAAACGCGTCGAACGCGAATTCCTTCAAGGTTCGCGGCGAAGGGTCTTTGCCGCCGCACACGTCCGGCTGCGCGTTCGACCTGTCGCGCAAACACATGCCCGCTGTCGAACAGAATTTCGTCATGGAAAAACTCGCGGAAATGGAGCGCGCCGGCAAACTCGACGCCCTGATCGAATACGGGGTCAACGCATGTTTCCACGTATTCATTTATAACGACGGTATCCCGCCGCGAATGTGAGATCTGTTCGCACAATCGACCGCGCGCATATCAACTCCCGTCGATAATTGAGAATGCCAAGGCCACTGCTTAAACTGTATGCAGTGGAGAAAGGATCCGAAAACAAACCAAAAGCCGGATTATCGGGCCTCGCTGCAAAACTTGGCCGTTTGCCAGCCGATAAGAAACGTGCGGCGCTCGAAGTGAGCGCGGCCCTGGCGGGCGTCAGTCTGCGTGTGAGCCGCGACTTTGTCGAAGCCGTGCCAAAAGCGGCGAAGGTCCTGTCGGCGGACGACCTTCGCAATTGGGGCGAGCTGGGCAGGCGGCTCGCGATGGGAAACGCGGAGACGGGTGCAAATTTCTTCGCTGACGGGGCCGCACAGCTC
>JAICPV010000423.1 GCA_025929655.1 Pyrinomonadaceae bacterium | reverse complement strand
AGTTTTTCGATAATGCCGGAGAATTCCTCGTCGCTGATCACCAGCCTTTTCGGCAGGGCCGGCAAAGGTAAACGCGCATTCGACTCCCCAACGGTTTGAAACAGTTCGTTGTATAGCGCCTGTCGAAGATTCAAGTCCGGAACCGCTCGGCCGAAGATCCGTTCGTAGTGACTTCCCAGTCTTCCACTCAGGATCTCGTCGGAATAAAGCTTTTCGACGTCTTTATAGCTCTGCAGCGCGACACCCTTGGACCGTGCGGCCTCGATAAGGATCTCGATCAGGAGCGGCCTGCCAGCGAACTTGGCTGCGATCAGATCGAGCGTCTGTTCGCTCGTCTCTATGCCTGCATCCGACGCTAAAAGCCCGCCTAAGTCGGCCAATTCGGAGCGGTTCAGCGAGCGGATCTCGAGCCGTTCCGAAGTCTGTGGCAGCGGCAACGCGTTTTTCCGGGAACCAATTATCAGCGGAACGTTTGCCCTCTCCGCGATCGATACAAGCTCACTTCGAAAAGCATTTCCGTTCTTTAGATCTTCAAGCTCGTGCAAGTCGTCAACGATCGAAACGATCTGCAGGTCCGCGGCTGCCGCCGCGCGAAAAGGCGCGTTCAGTGCTGTGCGGATGAAAGCCCGTTCGTCATTCAGCGGCCCATCGTTGCGACAAACCTCGCACATTTGGTTTACCCACTCGGCGTCCTGCAGCGGGGCAAGCTTGCTCAATTCGCAGATGTCCGGCGAAGCGGCGACCAGGTTCGACTGTTGCCTGCGGAAAGCGACGGCTTGTAGAAGGAACTGATATTGATAGCGGGCGGCCGCGGCGTGTGCGGTTACGTCTTCCGACCGAACTGAATAGTAGAACGGAACGACGAACCGCTGTTCGGCGAAGGCGCGGTCGTAAACCTGACGAAGAAGTTCGGATAGTCCTGCGGCGGCGGCGGCTTCGACATGAAGTGCTGGCCGCCCGCCGGAAGCGATCGCCCGCAGGTAGAGGCGCTCAAGCTCATCGTCGCGGCCAATGAACCTGTCCCGCGGCGTTCGGGCAAGCAGGGGTTTTGAGGTGGGCACTCGCATTAACGGAACTGGTCACCGCCATCCTTCGAAGGGTCAAATATCTGCACGTTGTTCCTGCCCTGCCCCTTCGCTCTGTAAAGCGCTTTGTCGGCCGCCGAGATCAGATCGCTAGAGTTTGCGAACACCTCGGTGAACGTTGCGACGCCGATGCTCACCGTGACCTTGCGATTTGGAAATTCGGTCTGTTCGACGCGGAATCGAATACGTTCTGCGATCACGGCGGCTTCACCGCTCGACGTTTCCGGCAGCAGAATCGAGAACTCTTCCCCGCCGTACCGGGCGGCGACGTCGGCGCCTCGAACAGTTTCCTTCAGGATCGTTCCGACCATGCGCAACGCTTCATCACCCGCCGGATGCCCGAAACGGTCGTTGTAGGTTTTGAATTCGTCCACATCGAGCATCAGGAAACTTAGCGGCTCGCTGCTGCGGCCCGAACGGTTGATCTCTTCGAGGAGACGCTCTTCGATGTAACGCCGGTTCAAGAGCCCGGTGAGCGGGTCGGTGATCGAAAGCTGCGCAAATTCACCGATCTTTTCCCGCAGCGACATCCGGTCCACGGCGACGGCGATCTGCGGAGCGATCGAATCCAGCACTTCCAGATCGTTCAGGTCGAACGGCTCCCCGGTGGCCTTGTTCGTAAAGTTCAAAACGGCCAGCGGTTGCCCGCCAAGAGTCAACGGATAGCTTATAAATGACGTGCTGCGGTAATTCCGTTCGGACGGTGCCGGCGCAAGAGCAACATTCGCGATGTCCGTTACGACCACAGGCTGGCCGTTTTGAAGTATCGGACCGGCGACCCTCGAACCTAGTTCCTTGTCGAGCGATATATCTTCAGGTGCGCCAAAATAAGCCTTCGCGGTCAGAATGTCCGCAGGTCCGCGAAGCAGCAGCGACGCGCGGCGCGCGCTCACCAATTCAGCCGCAGCCTCGGTGAGCCGCTGCCAGAAATTTCCTGCGTCCATGTTCCGAAGCTGCTCGCTGAACTCGCGCATCGTCTTCGATCGACGCTCGCGTAGAGCGACTGCTTCACGCAGCCGAAGGATCTCAAGACGCGATGCGACGTAACGGCAGAATTTGATGACCCGGCTGCTCAGTTCCGGATCGATAGTGTCGCGTTCGATGCCGAGTGCGTTCCGCACCTCTCCGCCGATCACAACCGGGAAGAGATGTATCGTCCGCCGTTTCCTGGCCCCCGCGGTTTGCGCTTCACGGAGGACTATCGGCGAATCGTCGCGAACGGCCGTTCGCAGCCGTTTATCGTCCGCAGAAAGCTCGATCCGCACAGGCGTGTTTTCGAATTCGCCGTACGTGGCGGCCATGTCGAATTCATTCCCCTCCAGCTGCAGCCAAAGCGACGATTCGATGCCATATTGACGTGCGAGGAACTCCAGAATTCGCCGGCAAGCAAGCTTGTAAGAGACCTTCAACAGCGAAGGGATGAACGCGCGCCACGCCTCGCGGTCAGCGATATCAGAAGGGCCGGATGCGCCGACGGGCTCCAGCCGCAGGTTCACCATCGATGACTCGAACGGGTCCGCATCACTTTTCGCAGGCCCCGTTTCCGCTTCGAACTTGTAATTCAGCAGCGACGACTCGAACGGGTCGGTTGTCTTACCGGCGACTTCCGCACGAGACGTCGGTTCCTCCTGCTTCGAGGTCGAGCGTTGAGGCTTTTGTCCCGCCTCCACAATGATGTCCCTATCGATCCCCTTGATCTGCGTTTCTAGGCTTTCAAGCAGGGCCGGCGAACTGGAAATGATCACGTGTTCGAAGAACGAATTCT